>DATCOK010000219.1:0-2588 GCA_036564765.1 Candidatus Acidiferrum sp.
GTGCATGCGCCGCATAGCGCCATGCCGCAGCCAAACTTGGTGCCGGTCATGCTTAACGTGTCGCGCAGTACCCAGAGCAGGGGCATTTCGGGGCTGACGTCCACAGATTGCGGCTTGCCGTTCAAGACGAAGTCAATCGCCACGGTAGCTCCATGCGATTCATCAAAAATCGAGCCGAACAGGACTCTATCCTACAACAATTTTCGCGCGCGCACCTTGTTCGCGATTTGCTTTACTTCGCGGCTTTGTCCTGAATGGATAGCAGCTCGACTTCGAAGATGAGCGTGGCGTTGGGGCCGATGTCGTTGCCGGCACCGCGATTTCCGTACGCCAAATCTGACGGGATGAAGATTTGCCATTTGGAGCCTACGGGCATCAGTTGAACCGCTTCAGTCCAACCTTTTATGACGCCGCTCACGGGGAAAGTGGCGGGTTGGCCGCGCTTGTAGGAGCTGTCGAATTCCGTGCCGTCCAACAACGTGCCGCGATAGTTGCAGGTTACGGAGTCGGAGGCAGTCGGCTTGGGTCCGTTGCCGGGCGTGATGATTTTGTACTGCAGGCCGCTCGGTAGCGTGACGACGCCCTGCTTCGTTTTATTCTCGGCCAGGAATGCTTCGCCAGCTTTCATATTGATGTCACCGGCCTTTTTCATCTCTTCCTGCTGTCGAGCCTGCAAGTCCCCTTGCAGCGTGGTTAACGTAGCCTTCAGTTCGTCGTCGGTGAGGAGGGCCTTGGCTCCCGTGATGGCGTCTTTCACGCCGCGAGCGAAAATTGCGGGGTCGACGTCGACAGAATCCTTGCGCAAGCTTTTACCGATGTTGAGTCCGATGGCGTAACTGACCTTATCTTTCTGGGTCTTGAGCGTCAGGGGCGTGGTGGTTCTGGTGCCCGTGGCAGTTTTGGCTCCCGGTGTGGTGGTCCGGGGCTTTGTCGCGGCGCTGCCTTGGGTTTTTGGAGCCGGAGTTGTTTGCGGTTTTGCTGGCGCGGTGTCTTGTGCTCGTAAGGCGCCCAGCGTCGACAGCCCGATGGCTATGGTGGTTAAAGTAATCGCGGTTACTTTTTGCATAGAGACATTGTCACATTGGGCTTCCACTGGTGCAAATGGTGGCTGCAAATAACCGCGCAGCATTCGAAAGCTTATTTATGCTGGAACGACGCGCGCAGGAGCTTTTGGAGCGTGCGGGGCATCGGTAGGAGCGTCGGGTTCTACACCGCGCCACCCGACTGGCCGCCCGCTCACCGCTTCTTTCACCGAACGGAACAGCACCACATACATGAGCTGGCGGTAATAGAAGCGCTGCAAGAGCACTGGAGCCAGCAAGGTCCAATCTTCTTTGCGCTCCAGCGCGAAGGCCACTATGCACGTGAGGACGTCAATCAAAATAAAGCCGACGAAGAAAAAAATGGAACGTTGCACGTCGGCGGTGGTCCAGAGTTGCGGCAAGCGCGCAATGTGCAACTGTCCGACGGCCCAGAGCGCTAGCGAGCCGAGGAACATCAAATCGATGATCGGGGAAATGAGCGGCAGAACCAGTTGGAATACAAAAATATTGGGCAGCGCGATCAGTCCGAGCGTTCCATACTTGGGGCGCAGCAGCGTGTCGCGATGCTTCCAGAAAGATTGCAGCGTGCCGAAAGTCCAGCGAAAACGTTGGCGGATTAGAGCACCGGGAGTTTCCGGAGCTTCCGTCCAGGCGATGGCTTCCTCGTCGTAACTGATGCGCCAGCCGAGGCGGCGAATGGCGATCGTCAGATCGGCATCTTCCGCTACCGTGTCGGAACTAATTCCGCCGGCGGATTCGATGGCCTCTTTGCGCCAAGCGCCCAGCGCACCGGGAACAACGGTGATGCAGTTGAGCAAATCGAAAGCACGTTTCTCCATGTTCTGGCTGGTGATGTATTCGAGGGCTTGCCAGCGGGTGAGCCAGCGAGTGCGATTTCCAACTTTCACGTTGCCGGCCACGGCGCCGATGCGCGGATCGGAGAAATGCCGCAGCAACTTGGAGATGGCATCGGGCTCAATTTCGGTATCGGCGTCTATGGTAACTACGATTTTTGTGTAGGTCTGCAACATGGCCAGGCTGAGCGCCGCGGATTTACCGCGATTTACTTGATGGATGATGTGCACTCGAGGGTTGGAGCCAAAGTTTTTGTCGAGGAGGATGCCGGTGCGATCGGTGGAGCCGTCGTCGACCACGATGATTTGGAGATTTTTCGTGTCGGTAGCCAGGACGGAGGCAACGGTCTGGACGATGACGCCTTCTTCATTGTGCGCGGGGATCAGTACGGTTACATCGGGCGGCGGATCGGCGAGCACGGTGTGGTCGGGTCGTAGCTTTTCGATCAGCGCGAGAATACCGATCACTACGGCGCGGCCGCTCACCAGAATAATTCCCACCACGAAAATGGTGGCGAATCCTACGCGGAACCAACGATAGAGGCTGAAAATAAAACCGTCCGCATGGGCTTCGAATTGTTCCTGCGGAGATAGCGGTAGCATCATGGCGGCGCGATTTTTGCCGAGCAGGTCGGGGACGGAAACGAACTGGTAGCCCTGGCTGCGCAGTTGATCGATCACTTGCGGCAGC
>DATCOK010000220.1:0-3228 GCA_036564765.1 Candidatus Acidiferrum sp.
CGCTATCCCAAGCAACGCTTCCTCGGCCCGTTCCATCCCGATAAATTGCAACCCCACCGGCAATCCCCCGCTCGTAAATCCGCTCGGCACTGAAATCGCCGGTACTCCCGCAAGATTCGCCGGACGGTTCGAACGCAGCAGTAACGCCCGCGTAGCGTGCTCCTTCGCCCCGATTCGAATCGTCTCTTCGCCCACCAGCGGCGCCGCAATCACTGTCGTTGGCACCACCAGCGCATCCACCGCCGCGCTCTCCATCGCTCCACGCAACTCCGCGATAAATTTCTTCCGTTGCTCCAGCGCCGCAAAATAGTCCACCGCCGTCACTTTCGTCCCCGCCTCTACCCGCATTCGCACATCCTCGCTGTACTCCGCTGCTCGCGCCGGCATCCATCCCGCCTGCATATGCGTGAACGTCGCCTCCGCCCACGCGATGCGGTTCCCTGCGCTCTCCGTCTCCAGCAAGGACCCGACGGAAACCTCCACTATCTTCGCGCCGAGTTTTCTCAGCTCGCGCAAAGCCGCGTCAAAATTCTTCCGCACTTCCTCCGACAACACTTCAAAGAAAAACTCGCGCGTCAATCCCAGTCGCAATTTCGAAAGCGCCTTCGCATTCCGCCGCCGAACCCGCGCTGCTTCCAAACCTCTCGCCCGCCCACCTTTGCGAATCGCTTCGAATAAAATCTCCGCATCCCCAACACTCCGCGCCAACGGCCCCACGCAATCGAGAGTCGCCGACAACGGCAACACCCCCGCAACATCCACGCCATGCAACGTCGGCTTCAGCCCCACCACCCCGCACAGCGCCGCCGGTATGCGAATCGACCCGCCCGTATCGCTCCCGATGCTTCCAAAACAAAGACCCGCCGCCAGCGCCGCCGCCGAACCGCCGCTCGATCCTCCCGCGATCCGCTCCGTATCCCACGGATTTCGTGTCGCGCCGTAATACGGATTGTTGGTCGTCACTCCATACGCGAACTCGTGCAGGTTGGTCTTCCCTAGAATCACCGCGCCGGCGGCCTTCAACCGCGTAACCACCGCCGCATCCTCTGCGGGAATAAAATCCCGCAGAATCTGCGACCCCGCGGTCGTTCGAATCCCCGCGGTATAAATATTGTCTTTCAATGAAACGGGAATCCCGTGCAGCGCCCCGCGATCTCTCCGCGCTTTGTGCTTCCGCGCGCCGCCCAACTCCGCCTCCGCTTTTTTCGCCTGCGCTCGCGCCACGCCCGCCGTCACCGTAAGGTACGCGTTGACCTTTGGATTCAACCGCTCGATCCGCTCTAGCATCAACTCCGTCAACTCCACCGGCGACAATTTCCCGTTCCGAAATAACCTCCCAATCTCCGTGACCGACCCGAACGCCAGATCACCGTCACCCGAGCGATTGGTAACCCCCGCCTTCTCGCCCGATTTCGTCGCGCGCCCCATTTAGTAAATATGCTCCTGCCGCCGCAAATTCCCGAACGTCCCGATATTCGCGATGATGAACGCCACTCGAAACTGGTTTTCCGTGCGCACCTGCCCCAGCGCGATGCGCCGGTACTCCAGCGCCAGCCCGCAGCAACTCCCGTTGTAGCTAACCTGCAGCAACTGATTCTGCAGCGCGCTATTCGTCAGGTCGTAGCTGATTCCGCCTGTCGTGCTGAATCCCCTCCCGTTCAACGCTCCATACCCGAACAGCGCCCGTACCTGGTTCGAAAGCGGCTGCAGAATTGGATCGCCGTTCAACCGGAAGTGCGCCACCGTCGTGAAAAATTTGCCGTACGGCTTCAATTTCAAAAGTGTCCCGATCGTGCTCAACTTCGCCAACGTCGGATCGTATTCCAGAATTTGCTCGATGTCGTAGCTCGTCCCCGGCGAAACGGTCACATCACTGACAATCGGCGACCAGTTCACCGGCCCCAGCGCAAACGCGAACGGCGTGATCGAATTCAGCGCCTGAAACACATTGCGCTGCCCCGCCACCGCCGCGCCGCCAAACGTCGGATCAAAAAAATGTTTCTGCACCAGCCGCCATGAAATCAGTTCGTGCGCCTGGTCATCCCCTTCGTCCTTCACGAAAACCCGCTGCGTCACTCCGTACTCCACCTCATTCGTGTCCGTCAGCGTCGCGTCCGAATCAAAGCGGATAAAATCCGCGAAATTATTTACTCCCGTCACGTAGCGGTACGTCAGCACCGGCTCAATCGAATGTTTGTATTTTTTCTTTGACTCCGGCCGCTCAAAAAACCGCTCCAGCGTTGGCGGCCGTAAATCCACCGTGAACTCCCCGGTATTCCGCGTGATATCGCGATCTACCACATCATTCCCATCCAGCGATGCTCCATATCGTGTCGTTCGAAACGCCGCCGATGCCGTCACTCCCAGCCACGGACCAAAATGCAGCGGCACCGTAACCCGCGGCGCGAACTCCGTGCGCGTCACGAAACTTGGGGTGTTGATCTCGCTGTCCGAGCGGTGCAAGGCATCTGCAAAGCTATCGAACGACAGATACACCGGCAAATTTCTCCAGGGTGCCTGCTCCACCGAACCAAAGCGCGCCTGCGGCAAATTCCGCAGCGTTACCCCCGCCGCCGGATTGATCTGGAGAAAACTCTTGTCGTCCAGCGCCGCGAAATTCAGGCTGAACCCCCGAAAATTATTGGTAAGAAAAAACGCGCTGCGCACTTCCGAATTGATTGCGTCTCCAAACGTATCCGCGAACGCCAGCCGGAACGTCAGCGAAGATAGATGGTTGTAATCCGTAACGAAGCGCCACCCGCCCGGCAACTCCGATTGAATCTCCAGCCGCTGCTGCTCCCCGCCCTGCGGCTGCCGCACCCCTCCCACCAGCAACCCGCGGTCGTCTACTCCGAAGTAGGTGTAATTTACCGACGTGCCTTCAAAGGGCTTCGCCCGCAACTCCGCGCGTTCCACCACCCCGCGCCGGCTCATGTACTGCGCGCCCAGCGTCGCGTCCACCCACGGTTTTGGCGCCCAGTAAAATGCGTCGCCAAACGTAAAACCCTTCCGCGAACTGTCCCCGATATCCGGAATCAGAAATCCCGATTGCCGCACCTTGCGCCCCACCGGCGCAGTCGCGTACGGAAACCAGATCAGCGGCACGCGAAACAACCGGAAGTTCGCGTTTACCAGCGCGACCTTTTGTTCCAGCTGCACTTGCGCGCGCGGCGCAAAAAATTGCCAGGTGGGATGCTCCGGATCGCAAATCGTGATCCACGCCTGCTC
>DATCOK010000221.1:0-11974 GCA_036564765.1 Candidatus Acidiferrum sp.
GTTTCGCATTGAGCTGGGGGAGATTGAGTCGGTGCTGCTGCAGCACGCGGCGGTGCGCTCGGCGGTGGTGATGGCGCGGGAAGATGAGCCGGGAGCGAAGCGGCTGGCAGCGTATGTGGTGATGACTCAGCCTGGACCGGACGTGAGCGAGTTGCGTGAGCATTTGAAGAAAAAGGTGCCGGATTACATGGTGCCTGCAGCGTTTGTTTTTCTGGAGAAGCTGCCGCTAACGGCTAGCGGGAAAGTGGATTTGAGGGCGTTGCCGGTTCCGGAGAGCCAGCGGCCGGAGCTAAAGAGAGAATATGCAGCGCCGCGGACGGAAGCGGAGAAAAAGCTGGCGGGGATTTGGGAAAAGGCGCTACGCGTCGAACGCGTAAGCGTGGAAGATAATTTTTTTGAGTTGGGCGGCGATTCGATACTGAGTATTCAGATTATTTCGGCGGCGCGACGGGAGGGATTGAAGCTTACGCCGAAACTGTTGTTCGCGCACCAGACGGTTGCGGCGTTGGCAGCGGCCGCAGGCTCGACGGAGGGTGAACGGCAGGTTGAGCAGATGACCGCCAGCGGTGAAGTGCCGTTGACGCCGATCGAGCGGTGGTTTTTTGAGCAGAACCTCGCGGAAGCGCAGCACTACAACCAGACGTTCCTTTTTGAGGTGAGAGCAAGGCTGGAGCGGTCGACGCTGGAGAGTGCGCTGCGGGCGGTTGGGCAGCAGCATGACGCGTTGCGTTTGCGGTTCGAACGGGATGGGAAGAATTGGCGGCAGCGATACGCGGCTGGCGAGACCGATGCTCCGCTGGTGTCGAAAAATCTTTCGGCACTGGATGAGCGCGCGCAGCGAAAGGAAATTGAAACTGTCGCCGCGGAGCAGCAAGCTAGTTTGAATCTGGAGAAGGGGCCACTCTGGCGGGTGACGTATTTTGATTTGGGCGCGGGGCGCGCGGGGCGTTTGCTGGTGGTGGTGCACCATTTGGCGGTAGACGGGGTTTCCTGGCGGCCGATTCTCGAGGATCTGGAGAGTGCGTACCAGCAAATTGCGGCTGGAAAGAAAGCGGAACTGCCGGCGAAGACGGCGTCTTATAAAAACTGGGCGGAGCGGCTGCAGGAATTTGCGAAGTCGGAAGGGCTGCGACGAGAGCTGCCGTTCTGGAAAGCAGTTACGGATCCGCAGGATTTGGATAGTGGGCAGAAAGCGTTCGAATCGGATAGGAGTCCGCACGACGAGAATTTGGAAGGCAACGCGAGAAAAATTAAAGTGAAGCTAGACGGTGCGGGGACGCAAGCGCTGCTGCAATCCGTGCCCGCGGTGTACAACACACAGATCAACGACGTTTTGCTGACGGCGTTGGCGCGAGCGTGGAAGCGCGTGAAGGGAAGCGGCGTGCTATTCACGAACCTGGAGGGGCATGGGCGCGAGCATTTGTTTGAAGATGTGGACATTTCGCGGACGGTAGGGTGGTTCACGTCGATTTTCCCGGCCCGATTGGAATGGAAGGAAAGTGGCAAGGAGTGGCAGCCGGGAGAAGCGCTGAAAGCGGTGAAGGAGCAGTTGCGGCGGATTCCGCGGAGAGGAGTGGGATACGGCATCTTGCGTTACCTGGGCGATGGCGCGGAGCTTGCGTCGCGGCCGGAGCCGGAGATGGTTTTCAATTATCTGGGGCAGTTCGATCAGGCGGTGGCGGGCTCGAAACTGTTTCGCTTTGCGGCGGAAGATAGCGGGTCATGGCACAGCCCGAAACAGAAACGCCGTTATGCTCTGGAACTGAACAGCATGGTGATTGGCGGGCAGTTTGAGCTGGAGTGCACGTACAACGGAACGGCTCAAATTGCAGAAAAGGTGCAGCGGCTGGCGGAAGAATTTCTCGCGGCGCTGAAAGAGATTATCGCGCATTGCCAGAAGGCGAAGGCCGGCGGGCGAACGCCTTCGGATTTTCCTTTGGCGAAAATCGATCAGGCGGGGCTGGATCGTTTGCTGACAGAGCAGCGGGACGTGGAAGACATCACGGCGCTGTCGCCGATGCAGACGCTGTTTTTTTCCGCGAACCAGGGATCGATGGAGGCGGCGTTCGACCAGTGGTCCAGCACGTTGCGTGGAACGCTGGATGAGGCGGCGTTCGAACGGGCGTGGCGCGAGACAGTGCAACGGCACACCATTTTGCGGACGACGATTGCGAGTGTTGGATTGCGTGAGCCGGTCCAGGTGGTGCATCGCAGCGTGCGGGTACCTTGGGTAACGGAAGACTGGCGCGGCGCGGCGAAGGGAGAGCTGGAGAAGCGCTGGGCGGAGACGTTGTCGGCGGATCGTGCGAAGCCGCTGTCTTTGAGCGAAGCTGCGGTGATGCGTTTTCGGTTGCTCCGGTTGACGGACACGTCGTGGAAATTTTTGTGGAGTGTCCCGGCGATGTTTCTGGACGGCTGGTCTTGGCCGGTGGTGTTTCGAGACGCGAGCCGCTTGTACGACGCGGATGTGAAAAAGGAATCATCGGCATTGGAAACGGCGCGACCTTACCGGGATTATCTGGAATGGTTGGGGCAGCAATCGAGCGAGGAGGGCGCGAAGTTCTGGAAGGGACAGCTGGCGGGATTCCGGCAACCGACGATGCTGGTGAGCGAGGTGCCGGAAGGCGGAGCGGAGGGGGAACGCTTTCCGCGATTGACGATGGAGCTGTCAAGCGAGGCTACGGTTGCGTTGCAAACGGCGGCGCGAAGGCTGCAAGTCACGTTGAATACGCTGGTGCAGGGCGCCTGGTCGCTGCTGCTGGCGCGGCAGAGTGGCGACTCTGAGGTGGTGTTTGGCGCGGCGTTTTCGGGGAGACCTGCGGATCTGGCGGGCGTGGAAGCGATCGTGGGCCCGTTCACCAACAATTTGCCGGTGCGCGTGGAGGTGCGTGGAGATGAGAGCGCGGGAGAATTTTTCAAGAAAGTGCACGAGAAAATTTCACAATTGAACGCTTTTCAATTCACGCCGCTGATGGAGATTCAGCGCAGCAGCGAAGTGCCCTGGCGTTACCGGCTGTTTGACAGCCTGATCGTGTTTCAAAATTACGCGGTGGATGAGCAGGCGCGGCGGCTGGGGCGCGAGGTGGAGATCGGAGATTTTTCCGGACCGATCCACACGAATTATCCGGTGCTGCTGCTGGCGGAGCCGGGCGGACAGCTGCGGTTGACGCTGGTGTATGACCGGAAAGTGGTGGGGCACAACACGGTGGAACGCTGGAGCCGTGATTTGCGGGTGATTCTGGAATTGGCGCCGGTATTTTTTGAGAAACGCGTCAGTGAGTTGGTGGCGCTGCTGTCGCCGCAACCGGCCCGACCAGCCAAGAGTGCGCAGATGGAAGCGGCGCAACTGCAGAATTTTGTGGCGGCCCAGTCGGAGATGGAAAAGAACATCGCGTCCGTTTGGCAGAAAATGTTCGGGCTGGAACAGGTCGGAGTGGAGACGAACTTCTTTGATTTGGGCGGACACTCGCTGTTGCTGGTGCAGATGCACAGTTTGCTGCGGGAAAAGTTGCAATCGGAATTTGCCATCGTAACGTTGTTTGAGCATCCAACCATCCGGGGCCTGGCGAAGCATTTAGCGCAACCGGCGGAATCGAGCTCGGGAAAGAACGAGCAACTGAGGGAGCGGGCGGAAAGGCAGAAGCGGGCGCTGGCACGTATGCGCACGCCGGTGAAGAAGTGAGCAGTTTTGGTCAGTGCGCGGTGGGCAAATAATGGAAGAAAATCTCCCCCAGGCCTGGAACCACCCAAAAAACATTAAAAAAATGCGGGTAAGTGCCGCGCTATCATGGAGTAAGGGCCTGTAAAGTGGCCCGAAACTTGCAGTAAAAACTGTGGGACGATTCCCTCCGCAGAGGCTCGCGCAGGGTCCAGATTGCTTGGGATGGGCGAAGAAAGACAATACGAAGGCATTGCAATCATTGGCATGGCCGGGCGTTTTCCGGGCGCGGAAAACGTTGAAGAGTTCTGGGCGAACCTCGTCGCGGGCCGCGAAAGCATATCGTTTTTTAACGACTCCGAACTGACAGCTTCCGGATTGGATCCCGTGGAATTACGACGGCGCGGGCAGTACGTGGCGGCGCGCGGAATAATGAAGGACGCGGATTGTTTTGACGCGGCATTTTTCGGAGTGAATCCCAAAGAAGCAGAAGTGATGGACCCGCAGCACCGGGTATTTCTGGAGGCGTGCTGGGAGGCGCTGGAAAACGCGGGCTACGCGCCGAACAAGATGAGTGGCGCAGTGGGCGTGTTTGCCGGCGCGAGCAGCAATACGTATGTGCATTACGCGCTGGAACCGCGGCCGGAATTGCTGGAACTGGTGGGCGCGGACCTAGTGATGTACGGGAACGACAAAGATTATCTGGCGCCGCGGGTGGCGTACAAGCTGGGATTGCGGGGGCCCGCGCTCAATGTGAGCACGGCTTGTTCGACGTCGCTGGTGGCGGTGGGGCAGGCGTGCCAGTCGCTATTGACCTATCAGTGCGACGTCGCCTTGGCGGGCGGCGTGTCGGTGCGTGTGCCACAGCAGCGCGGGTATTACTACGACGAAGGAAATATTGGATCGCCGGACGGGCATACGCGGACGTTCGATGCGCGCGGCGAAGGGACGACGTTCAGCAACGGCGTGGGCGTGGTGGTGCTGAAGCGGTTGGAAGATGCGGTAAAGGATGCCGACCAGATTTACGCGGTGATCAAGGGCGCCGGCCTGAACAATGATGGTTCGCAGCGCGTAAGTTTTGGGGCTCCCGGTGTGGAGGGTCAGTCGGAAGCGGTCGCGACGGCACATGCACTGGCGGGAGTCGAAGCGGAAACGATTTCGTACGTGGAAGCGCACGGAACGGCAACCCCCCTGGGCGATCCGATTGAAGTGGCGGGATTGACCAAAGCGTTTCGCATGGGTACGCAGGCGAAGCAATTTTGCGCGATTGGTTCAGTGAAGGCGAATGTCGGGCACCTGGACGTGGCGGCGGGGGTGGCCGGATTGATCAAGACGGCGCTGGCGCTGCAGAACAAAATTATTCCCGCAAATTTACATTTTACGAAGCCCAATCCCAAGCTGGACATCGAGAACAGTCCGTTTTATGTCAATGCCGCGCTGCAGGAATGGAAGACGGAGGCGGGGGCGCCGCGGCGGGCGGGCGTGAGCTCGTTTGGGTCGGGCGGAACGAATGCGCACGTGGTGCTCGAAGAGACGCCGGAAGTGGAGCCGTCCGGAGCGTCGCGGCAGTGGCAGATGTTGCCGCTCTCGGCGAAGACGGCAGAGGCTTTAGAGCGCGCCACGATGAATCTCGCGAAGTATTTGAAGGAGTTGGCGGAGCGCGAGGGAACGGCTGACGAAAGGTCGCGACGGTTGGCGGATGCGGCGTTCACGCTGCAGACTGGGCGCAGCGAGTTTGCGCATAGACGGGTGGTGGCGTGCGCGGAAGCAGCGGATGGAGCGGCGGTTTTAGAGGCGAAGGATGCCAAGCGGGTCTTTACGCAACACCAAAAGTTGAATGATCCACCGGTGGTTTTTATGTTTCCCGGGCAGGGCGCGCAGTACGCAGGCATGGGCGCGGAGTTGTATCGCACGGAAAAGACATTTCGCGCGGAAGTGGACCGCTGCGCGGAACTGTTGTTGCCCGTGTTGAAGACGGATATCCGCAAGGTGATGTTCCCGGCGGCAGGAGCGGAGAAGGAAGCAGAGCAGCAACTGGTGCAGACCCGCTTCACGCAGCCGGCGCTGTTTGTAATCGAGTATGCGCTGGCGAAATTGTGGATGGGCTGGGGCGTGAAGCCTACAGCCATGATTGGTCACAGCGTCGGAGAGTATGTGGCGGGATGTTTGGCGGGGGTGTTCAGCGTGGAAGAGGCGCTGACGCTGATCGCCAAACGCGCGGAACTGGTGCAGGAGCAGCCGGGCGGGACGATGCTGGCGATTCGCTTGCCCGAGCCTGAACTTTTGCCGCTGCTGAATGTAGAGCTGGCGATTGCGGCGATCAATTCACCGAATCTATGCGTGGTTTCGGGGCCCTTCGCGGCGGTCGAGGCGCTGGAGAAGGACTTGGCGGCGAAGAAAATTGCGGCGCGGCGGCTGAATACTTCGCACGCGTTTCATTCGCCGATGATGGAGCCGGTGCTGGCGCCGTTCACAAAACTGTTGAAGAAGATCGAATTGGGCGAGCCAAAGATTCCGTACGTTTCGAACGTAACGGCGAAATGGATTACCGGCGAAGAAGCGCGGAGTGCGGAATATTGGGCCGGGCATGTGCGGCAGACGGTGCGGTTCGCGGATGGCGTCGCAGAATTGATGAAGGACTCGAAAGCGATTTTGCTGGAAGTGGGGCCAGGGCAAACTTTGAGCACGCTGGCGCGGCAACATCCGGTGAAGGCCGCGGAGCAAACTGTGATTGCGTCGCTGCCAATGGCGGGCGAACAGGAGCCGCGCGGGTTGATGGAAGCACTGGGACGGCTGTGGATGTCCGGCGTGGCGATTGAGTGGCAAGAATTTTATGCGGAGGAGCGGCGTCGGCGAGTGGCGCTTCCGGCGTATCCGTTCGAACGCAAGCGGTATTGGCCGGAGTCGCCGATTACCGCGCGAACTGCGGCGGTCAGCACAGTGCAGATCCCGGCGCCGGTTACTGAAAACGATATCGAAATAGCAGCAAACGTCTCGAGTGCCCCGGTACCTTTTGTGTCCACAACCTTGAAATCGCCACAAGTTGTTAGCGAAATTCAAATGGAGGTGCCGCGCCAGGAGCGTTTGTTGGCGGCATCACGCAAGTTGCTGGAGGAGCTTTCAGGTTACGACTTGTCGGAAGTGGATCCGGCGTCGAGCCTGATGGAATTGGGGCTTGATTCCCTGCTGCTGACGCAGGCGGCGCAAGTATTTCAGAAAAAATTTGGCGTGCCGGTTTCGTTCCGGCAGTTGATGGAAGAGTTGAGTTCGCTGCAGGAGATAGCGGCGTATCTGGATGCCAGGATGGCGCCGGAGGCGTTTGCGGCTCCGGCAAAACCGGCGGCAGTGGCAGCGCCTCAGATGCAGGTGCAACCGATTGCCGGAGCCAGCACGGGAGTTGGCGGGGCCCTCGTGCCGGGCTCGGTGCTCGAACAGATTTTGTTGCAGCAACAACAATTGACGCAGCAGGTTTTACAGTTGATGGGCCGCGGTGGCGCGGCGAGTGCGTCGGCGGCAGCTGCGCCCGCGAGTGGCACGCAAAATTCCGATTATGCCGGGCAGTCGGTGGCGATGGTGATTCGCTCAGAAGCGAAATCACACGGGCCGTTCAAGCCCATCGATCGCGCCGCGAGCATGGCGAGCACGCCGGAGCAGACGGCGGCGCTGGAAGCGCTGATTGCGCGCTACACCAAGAAAACCGCAGGCTCGAAGAAATTGGCGATCAAGAATCGGCCGATTCTGGCGGACCCGCGCTCGGTGGGCGGGTTCAAACAGTTGTGGAAAGAGATGATTTATCCGTTCTACACCACGCGATCGGACGGCTCTAAGGTGTGGGACGTCGACGGCAACGAGTACGTCGATTTCGTGATGGGATTTGGCGCGAGCATGTTCGGACACCGGCCCCCATTCGTGGTGAAGGCGGTGAACGAACAACTGGAGCTGGGATTTGAAATCGGGCCGATCCAGCCGATCGCCGGAGAAGTCGCGGAGCTGGTGCGTGAATTCACGGGCATGGAGCGCGTGGCGTTCACAAATACGGGATCGGAAGCGGTACTGGCAGCGACGCGCGTGGCCCGCACGGTGAGCGGACGGGATGTGATCGCGGTGTTTGCGGGTGCGTACCACGGAATTTTTGACGAAGTTTTGTTCCGGCCGTTGACGGTGAACGGAGAGACGCGCACAGCGGCAAGCGCGCCGGGCGTTCCGGCGAGCGCGTTGGCGGAAGTGATGGTACTGGATTACGGGAATCCGCAATCGATCGAGATTTTGCGCGCGCGCGGTTCGGAGATCGCGGCGGTTCTCGTGGAACCGGTGCAGAGCCGGCGGCTCGATTTGCAACCGCGGGAATTCTTGCATGAGTTACGCAAGGTGACCAAGGACACGGGCACGGCGCTGATTTTTGACGAGGTGGTGACGGGTTTCCGGGTGCATCCAGGCGGAGCGCAAGCGTATTTCGATGTGCGCGCGGACCTGGCCACATACGGGAAAGTAGTCGGCGGGGGAATTTCGATTGGAGTGGTGACCGGCGACGCAAAGTACATGGACGCGCTGGACGGCGGGAAATGGAATTACGGGGACAACTCGTTCCCGGAAGTAGGCGTGACGTTTTTTGCGGGAACGTTTGTGCGGCACCCGCTGGCACTGGCCGCGGCCAGGGCGGTTTTGCTGCACTTGAAGGAGCAAGGGCCGGAGTTGCAGAAACGGCTGACGGCGCGGACGGCGGAACTGGCGAATCAGCTGCGGGCGGTGATTGAAGAGTTCGAGGCGCCATACCAGTTGACGCAGTTCATGTCGCTGATGCAGTTGGGATACACGTCGGAGCAGAAATTTGCGTCGTTACTGTTTTATCTGCTGCGCGAGCGCGGGATTCACATCTGGGACAATCGCGCGTTTGTGATCACCACGGCGCATAGCGAAGCGGATTTCGCGAAATTGGTGAACGCGTTTCGCGAGAGTCTGCAGGCCATGGTGAAGGGATTCTTGCCGCGGCCGTCGGGAGACGGGTCGAAAACGGGTAGCGGAGGCTCAAGCGAAACGACGCGGGTGGCGACACCTGCTCGAGAAAAACAGGTTGTGCCTGCGTTGGGGGCGCCATTGGGCGTGGACCAGTTTCCTCTGACGGAGGCGCAAAAAGAGATTTGGCTGGCGGCGCAGATGGGCGGAGAGGCAGCGCTGGGATATAACGAGTCACTGAAACTGGAGTTTCACGGAAATTTTGACGCGGAGAAATTCCGAACGGCGGTGCAGCAGGTTATCGAGCGGCATCCAGTTTTGCTGGCGAGCTTCAGCGCAGACGGGCAGTGGCAGCGGGTGAATCGCGCGACGAGGGTGGATGTGCCGATCATCGATTTGTCGTCCAAGACGGACCGCAAGCGGCAACTGGAAAAAGTGATTGAAGAGGAAGTGTCGCGGCCGTTCGATTTGAGTGCGGGGCCGCTAGTGCGCGTGCGCATCGTGCGCATGGCCGCAGACCATCACCAGATTATCTGGACGGCGCACCACATCGTTTGCGACGGATGGTCGGGCGGAATTGTCGTCGGAGAGCTGGCGAAGATTTATTCAGCGCTGTCGACTCGAACCGAAGCGGAACTGGAGGCTCCGGAGTCGTTCCGGGAGTACGCAGTTGCGACGCAAGCGGACAGCCAGGAGACGCGTGAGGCTACGGAATATTGGTCGCGACAGTTTGCGACGATTCCGGCTCCATTAGAATTGCCGACGGACCGGCCGCGTCCAGCAGTGCGGACGGCGAAGGCCGCGACTTTGAAGCGGGATATTCCCGAGCAGCTGCATGTGCTGCTGAAGAAAACGGCGGGGCAGCAACGCACGACGATGGTGGTGCTGCTGATGGCGGCGCTAAAAACCTTTCTTTACCGGCTCACGGGCCAGGCGGATCTGGTGATGGGATTGGGCGTGGCGGGGCAGGCCATTACTGGAAAGAATTGCCTGGTGGGGCATTGCGTGAACTTGCTGCCGGTGCGTTCGCAGCTGAGCGCCGAAGGCAGCTTCGCGAAAAATGTGGCGGCGGTGAAGAAAAGCGTGCTGGACGCCTACGACCACAACCAGAGCACCATCGGAGAAATCCTGCAGAAGATTAAAGTGCCGCGGAGCCCGAGCCGGCCGCCGCTGGTGGAGGTGATTTTTAACATCGACCGCGATCCGGGCGCGGCGGATTTCAGCGGAGTGAGTTTTTCTTGCGAACGCAATCCGAAGCGTGCGCTGCACTACGATCTGTTTTTTAATTTCGTGGAAGGGCCGCGCTCGCTGTACGTGGAGTGCGATTACAACACGGATCTGTTTGATCCGGCCACGATGCAGCGGTGGCTGGGGCATTTAGAAACGTTGCTCGGGAGCATCGTGGCGGCGCCCACGGAATCGATCGACAAACTTTCGCTGCTGACCGAACGGGAACGGCACCAGATCACCGTGCAATGGAACGACACGGCGACGAAATACGAAGATGTGGAGACTTTGCAGAGCTGGTTTGAAGCGCAAGTAGAAAAAACGCCGAACGCTGTGGCGCTGATCGCGGGCGACCGGCAGTTGACATATGAGGAGTTGAACCGACGCGCGAACCAACTGGCGCATCGGTTGAAGGCCGAGGGCGTGGGCCCGGATGTGTTGGTAGGCGTATGCGCGGAACGCTCGGTGGAAATGGTGGTGGCGTTATACGCGGCGATAAAGTCGGGCGGCGCGTATATGCCGCTGGATCCGGATTATCCGAGCAACCGGCTGGCGTTGATGTTGGAAGATGCGCGGCCGCGAGTGATCCTGGCACAGCGAGAGCTGGCGGAGCGGCTGCCTGCGCATGACATTCCGGTGATTTGCCTGGACAGCGATTGGGACCAGATCGCGGGAGAGCCGGATACGAATCTGGGGAATCGGTCGACGCGCAAGGATGCGGCGTACGTGATTTATACGTCGGGATCGACGGGCAAGCCCAAGGGCGTCGTGAACGTGCACGAAGGAATCGTGAACCGCTTGCAGTGGATGCAGGACGCATATCGCTTGACGGCGGCCGACCGGGTGCTGCAGAAGACGCCGTATAGCTTTGACGTGTCGGTGTGGGAATTTTTCTGGCCGCTGGTCACGGGCGCGAGCCTGGTGATGGCGCGGCCCGGCGGACACAAGGATCCGGAATACCTAGTGGAAGTGATCGCACAGGGGAAGATTACGACGCTGCACTTCGTGCCGTCGATGCTGCGAGTGTTTCTGGAATCGGTGAAACTGCCGAAGCATTCGTCGATACGGCAGGTGTTCTGCAGCGGCGAGGAATTGAGCGCGGAATTGCAGCGGCAGTTTTTCGCGGCGAGCGATGCGGAATTGCACAACCTGTATGGGCCGACGGAAGCAGCGGTGGACGTGACGTACTGGGCGTGCCGGCGCGACGACCGGCGATCGTTCGTGCCGATTGGACGGCCGATCGCTAACATGCAGATTTATATTCTGGATCAGAATCTGGCGCCGACTCCGATTGGCGTTCCCGGAGAACTGCACATCGGCGGCATTGGACTGGCGCGCGAATATTTGAACCGCCCGGAGTTAACTGCGGAGCGATTCATAGCGGATGCGGTGACCAAACGGAGCGGCGCGCGGCTGTACAAGACCGGAGATTTGTCAAGATATCTGCCGGAAGGCGAGATCCAGTATCTGGGGCGCATCGATCACCAGGTGAAGATTCGCGGGTTCCGCATTGAGCTGGGTGAAATTGCGGCGGTGCTGAGCAGACATGCAGCGGTGAAGCAGTGCGTGATTATGGCGCGGGAAGATACGCCGGGCGAGAAGGTGCTGGTGGCGTACTTCGAAGCGGAAGGCCAGGCTGCGCCGGAGACGAGTGAACTGCGTGAGTTTTTGAAAAAAGAGCTTCCGGAATATATGGTTCCGGCGACATTTGTGCGAATGGAGCATTTGCCGTTGTCGGCCAATGGGAAAGTGGATTTGAAGGCGTTGCCGACGCCGGAGGAATGCGGATTGACGGCTAGTGGGGATTTTCTTGCGCCGAGAGATTCGGTGGAGCAGGTGCTAGCGCAGCTGTGGGGCAAAATTCTGAATGTGCCGCGTGTCGGCCTGAATGATAATTTTTTTGATCTGGGCGGCCATTCCCTGCTGGCGGTGCGCATCATCGTGGAGATTGAAAAGATTTATCACCGGAGATTGCCGCTGGCGACGCTGCTGCAGGCGCCGACGGTGGGAGCGCTGGCGGAAGTGCTGCGTAAGGAGAACTGGCTGCCCTCGTGGTCCTCGCTAGTTCCGCTGCAGCCAGGCGGATCGCGGCCACCGCTGTTTCTGATTCATAGCCACGGGGGCAACGTGCTGGAG
>DATCOK010000222.1:0-8204 GCA_036564765.1 Candidatus Acidiferrum sp.
CTGAATTTGAACGGCCCGGACGCAGAGGAAGCGCGGGCCATTTATTGCGGGACGGTGGGCGCGGACTTCATGCACCTGCCGGAGCCGGAGAGGCGGCAGTGGATCGCGGAGCGCATGGAGAGCGCGGCGGAGCCGGTAGACCAGCGGCGCGTGCTGGAGCGACTGATTCGCGCGGATCTATTCGAACAGGTCCTTCAGGCGCGGTACCTGGGCGCAAAGAGATTTTCGCTGGAAGGCGTTACTTCCCTGATTCCGTTGCTGGATTCCCTGCTGGAGGTGGGCGGAGAAAATGGGGCGGAGGAATCGGTGATCGCGATGAGCCATCGCGGGCGGCTGAACGTGATGGTGCACACGGCATGCAAGCCGGCGCATGAAGTGGTTTCGGGGTTTGAAGATGTGGACCCGCGCAGCGTGCTGGGCGCGGGGGACGTGAAATACCACGTAGGCGCGACGGGCGTATTCAATACTGCGTCTGGCAAACACATTGGGATTCATCTGGTTTCGAATCCGAGCCATCTGGAAGCGGTGGATCCGGTGGCCATGGGACGGGCGCGGGCCAAACAGACGCGGCTGGGCGGAGAAAGCCGTACGGCGATAATGCCAATCGTGATGCATGGCGACGCGGCGTTTTCCGGTCAAGGCATCTGGGCAGAGACGTTAAATCTGGCTGATCTGAAGGCGTATACCGTCGGCGGCACGATTCATATCATCGTGAATAATTTAATTGGCTTCACCACCCGACCAGTGCAGACGCAGTCGTCGCGATTTGCTTCGGACATTGCCAAGCGGCAATCGATTCCGGTGTTTCACGTGAACGCGGAAGATCCGGACGCGGTGGTGCGAGTGGGGAGGATTGCGGCGGAGTATCGCGCCAAATTCGGCAGCGACGTGGTGGTGGATATTATCGGGTACCGGCGCCACGGGCATAGCGAAGTGGACGACCCCACGATTACGCAACCGCTGCTGTACGAGCGGATCAAGAGTCATCCGCAGCTCTGGAAAATTTACGCGGAAAAAACGGGGATTGAGCCCGCGGGAATGGCGGAGAAGATCCGCGCGGAATATGAAGAGGAGCAGACCAAGGCGCAAGAGCTGAAGAAATTGCCGCACTTGCGGAAACTGCCGGATTACTGGTCGCCGTACAAGCGCGGGAAGTACGACCCATCGCTGGAAGTGGACACCGGGGTGTCGGTTGAGAAGCTGGCGGAGATTGCGGATGCGCTATGCCGCACTCCGGACGGATTTCACGTGCACCCGAAGATTGTGAAGTTGCTGGAACAGCGCGTGGAGATGGGGCATGGCAAGCGCGCGGTGGATTACGGTTTCGCGGAAGCCTTGGCTCTAGGTTCGTTGCTGCAGGAAGGCAATCCGGTCCGCTTGACGGGGCAGGACACACAGCGCGGAACGTTTAACCAGAGGCACGCGGTGCTGGTGGATACGCAGACGGAGGAAGAGTATTTGCCGCTGGCGCATGTGGCGCCGGACGGGCCGTTCTGCGAGATTGCCAATTCGCCGTTGTCCGAAGCGGCCTGCGTGGGATTTGAATACGGGTTCAGCCGGGATTATCCGGAAGCGCTGGTGGCGTGGGAAGCGCAGTTTGGCGATTTTGTGAACGGCGCGCAGGTGATCATCGATCAATTCATCAGCGCGGGCGAAGATAAGTGGGATTTGCCGTCGGGATTGGTGATGCTGTTGCCTCATGGATATGAGGGGCAGGGACCGGAGCATTCGAGCGCGCGAATTGAACGATTCTTGCAACTAGCGGGGGAGGACAATATTCAGATTTGTCAGCCGTCGACCGCGGCGCAGTATTTTCATATGTTGCGGCGGCAAGTGCGGAGGCCGTGGCGCAAGCCGTTGATCGTGTTCACGCCGAAGAGCATGCTGCGTCATCCGGACGCGAGTTCGCCGATCGAGGCTTTTGCGGAGCCGCGGTTCCTGCCGCTCATTCCCGATCGCGAAGTGCAGGACGCGAAACGCATTTTGATTGCGAGCGGCAAGGTGGGGCATGAATTGCGCGCGGAGCGAAAGCGGCGCAAGGACACGGAGACGGCGATTTTGCTGCTGGAGCAGATGTATCCGCTGCCGCGACTGGAAATTACCGCGGCGATAACGGCGCACCCGAGTGCGCGGGAAGTAATCTGGGTGCAGGAAGAGCCGCGTAATATGGGGGCGTTTTTCTACGTGGTGCCGCGGCTGGAACGGCTGGCCAAAGAAGTCGGCTTGCGGTTGCGATCGGTGAAGCGCTCGGGCAGCGCGAGTCCGGCGACGGGATCGGCGAAGGCGCACGAACTGGAGCAAAAAACTTTGCTGGCGCTGGCGTTCACCACGCATTCCAGCAACTAAATCTGCTTTTTTACGAACCGCTTGCGCTCGTTTACAGTGCGTTCATCTGCGTGTCACGTGCCTGTCATCGTCCAGCTGCAACAATAAAGCGTGTCACTCCCAACTCCCGGAGACCGTAACCCTGCCGATGCATATCGAAACGCGCCGCTCTACGGTACACTGCCGCCGAGCAGTGGAGCCGTTCGCTCGATGAGCATGAAACGAATTTTGATCATTGAAGATGATCGCGACATTGTGGAACTGGTGCGCTACAACCTCGCCAATGAAGGGTTTCAGGTTGCGGCAGCCGCGGATGGAAGCAGCGGACTGAACTCGCTGAAGAAAAATCCGCCGGACCTGTTGCTGCTGGACTTAATGCTGCCAAAACTTTCCGGCCTGGACATTTGCCGGGAGATTCGGCGGGATGATTCGCTCAATCGCTTGCCGATTCTGATGCTGACCGCGCGTGGAGACGAAGCGGATCGCGTGGTGGGGCTGGAGATGGGCGCGGACGATTATGTGACGAAGCCTTTCAGCCCGCGGGAGTTGATTGCGCGGGTAAAAGCGCTGTTGCGGCGTGCGGAGCCCCCGACGGATTCCCCGCGCATCATTGAGATTGGGAAGCTGGCGATTGATCCGGCGTCGTATCGGGTGAGTCATTCGGGGAAAGCGGTGCCGCTGAGCACGCTGGAATTTCGCTTGTTGTATTATCTGGCTTCGCGCCCGAACCGGGTGTACACCCGGGACCAGTTGCTGGACGCGGTGTGGGGCACCGACCGGTTCGTGACGCCGCGAAGCGTGGATGTGTATGTACGGCGTTTGCGTGAGAAGATCGAGCCAGATCCCGAGAATCCGATGCACCTAAAGACGGTGCGTGGAGCGGGATACCTGTTCGAAACCCGTGCGGCGTAATCTTTTCGTAAAACTCGGTTTCACCTTTCTGGCGCTGCTGGTCAGCGCGCTGCTCGCGGTGGACTTTTTTGCGGAGCGGGCGCTGCGGCGCGATTACGAGCGCACGGCGTTTGCGCAACTGACGGCCGTAGCGGGAATTGCGCGGGCGCGAGGCAACGCGCTTCCCACATTCCCTCCTGCAACACCTGAAGATTCCTCCAAGTTGAAAGAGTGGGTGGACCAAATTGCCGCGAGCCGCGCACGCGTGACGATTATTGCGAGCGATGGCCAAGTTTTCGCGGATTCGCAGTCGGACACGCAGACGATGGAAAACCACGCCGGGCGGCCGGAGGTGCGCGATGCATTGGCGAAGGGCAGCGGGCAGACAATACGCCACAGCGTGACGTTGAATCGCGACTTGCTGTACTACGCGGAGCGCTACGACGTGCCCGCGGGGCCGCCGGTCATTCTGCGATTTGCCCTGCCGATTGAGACGGTGGATGAGGTGGTGCAGTCGTTCCGGCAGAGCCTGTGGTTGTCGTCGTTTTTTATTTTGCTGATTGCGGGCGCGGCGGCGTTGCAGATGTCGCGGATTTTCGCCGACCGTGTGGAGCGGTTGAAGCAGTTTTCGCACCGGGTGGCGGGCGGGGATTTTACGCCGGTTTCGGCGGACAGTTCGGGAGATGCGCTAGAGGAGTTGGGCGCGTCGATGAATCGCACGGCGGTGCGGCTGGATCAGACGATTCGAACGCTGACGGAAGAGCGCAATTTGTCGACGGCGATTCTTGGGAGCATGGTCGAGGGCGTAGCAGTGGTGAATTCGTCGGAACGCTTGCTCTTTGCGAACCGGGGATTTGCGGAGATTTTGGGATTGCAGGCTCCGCTCAAATCAGGAAGCGCGCTGGTGGAGATTGTGCGGCAGACGGAGTTGATCGAAGCGGTACGGCACGTACTGCATGGCGATGCGCGGGTGGAATCGGAAATTGCCACGGGCACTCTACGGCAGCATTTTTTCGCGGCCACGGTGGCGTCGGTGCGCGCGGGAGAGACATTGGGAGCGGTGGTGGTGCTGCATGATATTACGGAACTGCGGCACTTGGAGCGGGTGCGGCGCGATTTCGTGGCGAATGTGTCGCACGAGTTTAAAACGCCGCTGACCGCGATCCAGGGATTTGCGGAGACTCTGTTGGCGGGGGCGATCGATGACGCGCAGAATCGCGGGCGCTTCCTCGAAATTATTCTGGAGCACGCGCGGAGGCTGGCGCGCTTGACGGATGATTTGCTGCGATTGTCGCAGCTGGATTCGGACCGGCTTGAACTGGAAATCGATGAAGTGAGCGTAGCGCAAATCGTGGACAGTTGCCTGGCTACGGCGCAGCACCGCGCGGCAGAAAACGGGCTGAAGCTTTCGGTGAATATTCCCGCTGAGGTGCCGACCGTGGCGGGCGACCAGCGCAGGCTGGCGGAGGTATTGCAGAACCTGTTGGATAACGCGCGGCAGTACACTTTGCCTGGGGGCGAGATTGTGTTGAGCGCGAAAGCGCATGAATTGGAAGTGGTTTTTACCGTGGCGGACACGGGGATTGGGATTCCCCAGGCCGACCAGTCGCGGATTTTTGAGCGATTTTATCGCGTGGATGCGGCGCGGTCGCGAGAAGCGGGCGGGACGGGACTG
Source organism: Candidatus Acidiferrum sp. (assembly GCA_036564765.1). GTDB lineage: Bacteria > Acidobacteriota > Terriglobia > Acidiferrales > UBA7541 > Acidiferrum. Next base: position 4,892 of record DATCOK010000222.1, read on the forward strand.
GGACTGGCGATCGCGAAACATCTGATTGAGGCACAAGGCGGGCGCATCTGGCTGGAGAGCGAAGTTGGCAAAGGATCGCGATTCCATTTTTCGGTGCCGATTTTTGATGCGGAGCGATTGATGTTTCGCGCCAGCCCGGTCTCGCAGATCCGTAACGGAGGGCGAACCTCCTTCTAGCAACGAAACTTGCCTGCAAAACCTGCGACGAATGCAGTTTCCAAAATAATTCTGGTATTCATACAGATGTCAAAGGGCCGTAACAGTGCGAGACGCACAATTCCCTTGAGCGGAGAGGTGTGTTGCCGCGAGGTTGTGAAAGGGAGGCAAGTTGGCGAGCGGAACAAAAATTACCGGAGCGGTGATGTATGACACGCTGGTGAATTACCTGGTTTCGATGTCGCGGACGGTGGAAGGAGCGATGAACCGGGCGTTGGATGCACTGGTGAATATTGACGTGCCACGCGCAGCGGATCTGCCTGGGGAAGTATTTCTGCTGGAGCCGCGCATCAACGAAATGGAAGTGGTGATTGACGAACATGCCATCCGGCTGCTGCGGCGCTCGACGTTCAATGATGACGAGATGCGCTTAATTGTCGCAGCGCTGAAGATTACGAATGATCTGGAACGTATCGGAGACCTGGCGGTGAATCTGGCGCAGTGCGTAATCTCGCTGCGGGAGATGCCGAAGATGGGTTCGATCGAGGAGTTGGCGCCGATGGCCGCGGCGGTGCGCAGCATGGTGGGCAAGTGCCTGGGCGCGCTGATTTTCAAGAATGTGGAAATGGCGTTGCTGGTGCTGGAGAGCGACGATGCAGTGGATCAATACCGCGACCGTATTTTCCAGGAGCTGCTGGGGCGGATGATGAATGAGCCGACGACGGTGGGCCCGGGTCTGCTGTATGTGCTGGCCACGCGGCACCCGGAGCGCATCGCGGACCATGCGACCAACATTTGTGAAGACATCATTTTTTGGGTTCGCGGACTGGATGTGCGGCACGGACGAGGCTTGCTGGTTATCGGCGTCGGAGGGGACGACGGAGGCGCTACCACTTTCTCCCGTGTCGCGGAAAATTCATACAACCGTCATGCGGATTCCGAAGTGAATCTGCAAGACTGAAGCGTCTTCAATTCCAAGTCCTACCTGGGGACCAGGACACCCCTGATTCTGTCCCTATCTCCCCTCTGCGAGTTTTAAAACCCAAAGTGTGCCGACGTGAAATGGTTGCTCGGCGTGAATACTAGTGTTTTTGAATTATTGTGTTTCCGCGAGCCTGAATCCGTTTCTAGGTTGTTTGTGGTCCTTCCTAAAAGACTCTGAGAGAAAAAAAGAAGGGCAGCCCAAATAGAGCTGCCCTTTCGCGCCCCTTGTTAGGGGAGATGCCCTGCCGAACTTATGGCAGGTAATAACGGAACGAGGTCCAGACCATATTGTTGATGGCCTTGGGAGAAATAGCCGGGCTGCCAGCGGTTACGCCGCCGGTGCCGGACCAGGCGTTCTTGTCGAGATAGGAATATTGCATACCGAATTGGAAGCGGCCCTTGGGACCCTGATAGAAGCGGTACCAGAAGCCGAGAGTGCCTTGCTGAATGATGCGGATGTCGCCGGCGCAATTCGCACCAGCTGATGGATTGAAGTCGTTGATGGGAGCGCCTTCGGTCGCGCATCCGGAATTGTTAGCGGCAAAATTTCCGTAGCCACCGATACCATTGGTGGTGATTTTTGTGGTGGTGGTGGCGGGAATCGCGACGGTGGTGGCAGTCGCAGGAATCGCTACGGTCTTGGTGATCGTGACGGCGTCATAGCCGGAGTATCCCGCTCGCCAGGCATATTCGAGACCCCAATAACCGTAGAGGTCGAGTTTCGGAGTGGGATGGACTTCCAGCCGTGCCAAGCCATGAGCGGTGCGGATGAGAGCAAGAGTCCCATCCGGACGGGCGGTGGCGTCCGCGAGTTGCGCGGAGCCGTAACGCCCGATGCCGTCGCCGGCTACCGCTTTTACGCCGAATTCCAATTTCTTGTGGAAAGGAATGGTGGCGCTGGCCCCGATGCCGCCACCAGTGGTGCTGCTGTTGGTCGCGCCGTAAGAGCTAACCGTAGTGGGTTTCGCCGAGGCGCAACTACCGGTAAGGACCGTAGGAGTGAGCGGAGCAGCGGTGTCAGCGGCGTCCGTGCCTACCACGCCGCAAGGATAGACCCGGTCGCGGAAGAAGCTGACGACACCAAACACTTCGTAATGACCGAAACCAGGATCGGCAGCAGCCTTGAAAACCAAGTCAGGCGCCTTGTTCACGCTATAGCCAGCAGCGTCGAAGGCGTTGTTGAGACCGCCGCCCGCACCGGGAGCGTTGAGGAAGAAATTCCAAGAGGTAGCGGCGGGCGCGCCCGAAGTCAGGATCGTGGAGGGGGCGGCTCCGGAGTTGATGGTGGTGACGCTGGAGAAACCGCGACCGCCGATGGTGGCTTGCGGGCCTTCGATGGAGGCGCCCAAGGAGAATTTGCCGCCGAAGTCTTTCACGATGCGCAGGCCGTACTGGCGAGCCCAAGTGAAGCCGACGATGTAGTTGGGATCAATCTGCGCGGTCAGGTTTTCCTGACGATTCCAAATACCCTTCTTGTTTTCGGTGACCAAGCTCCACATTTGACCGCCGGAGATAATCACACCACTGTCAAAAGCGGCCTGGGCGTAGATTTGGCGTTGACGGAAAACGTAACTGTTGCTCTGGCGATTGTTGGAAGAGGTGCCAACGCCGAGGAAATCGGCTTCGTAGTAGCCTTCCGCTTTGGCAGAACCGATTTTCGTTTGGATCAACAGAGTGGCGCGGCTCTGGCGGCCGGTAAATGCGTTTTCGCTGACATGTGCAAGCCCGGCAGCAGAGAAGGGCGTGCTGGTCAAGGGTGTGGCGATGTCGGCGCTGGTGGCGCGTGTGCGAGAAACGGATTCCGCGGCGATGAAACCACCGGGTGTGAGCGTTACGCCTTTGTAGCGAATGGAGGCCGGACCGTCTTCGGTCGGCTTGGACTTAGGATCTTTGGAGTCCGCGGCTTGCTGGGCGACAACGGAGCTGTTCACCAAGCCAGAGTTGCTCAGCACTTCAGACGAAGCGCGCGACGCGTTGTTGGCGGCAGCAGCTTCGGTGGCTTTTACGTTGGCTTCGTTGGCGCGCGAATTTGCAGCGGCCGCCGCTTCCCGAGCGGCGTCGATCTGACGATCGCGCTTGGCGAGTTCTTCTTTCAGCAAAGTCAGCTGTTCCTGTTGGGATTGAAGAGTCTGGCGCAACTCTTCAATCTCAACAGCGATAGCGGAATCGGACT
>DATCOK010000223.1:0-4616 GCA_036564765.1 Candidatus Acidiferrum sp.
CGCTCGTACAATTTCGCCAACCTGCTCCGCCGTCTTCCCCTTGCCGAAAACCACTTCCGCGAAGCCCTGCCGCAAGGCCCGGTGATGATCCACCTTGGCAAAATCCAGATCCTCAAACGGCATATGCTTCAGCCGGCCGACCGCTTTCGCGGGAGACACCTCCCCGTCGCGCACCTCTCCCAGCAATTTCAACAACTCCGTCTCAGTCATAATTTTCCGTTAGTTGCTCTTCATCCAGCCGTTCACATCGCGCGCCCTGCGATTCGCATCGAGCGCGCGGACTCCCCCCGTCATCATGCGCGAAAATCGTTGCGACCGTCACGCCCGCGAAGACTCCGCGTACACGCACCACTCCGCGATCAACTCACCCTCAATCGTGGCCTTCCACGCCGCCGGTATCTGCCAGAATCCCGCCGCCGAAAATTTCCCGTCACGCTTGCTTGTCCCGCTGGCCGTCCCGAACACCGCTACCACATTCTTGTCCTGAAAAAAAATCTCGCCGCGCACCTGATAATCGGCGATCTGCTGAAAGTACATCTTCCAACCTTCACGCAAGGTTTCCCGCCCAACAAATCTCTTTCCCAACGCGTCCTGAAACACGTGGTCAGGTGTCATCAGCTCGCACAAGGCCTCTACATTCCCCGCATTGATCCGCTTGATAAACTCCACCACCACTTCCATCGGCTGCCCACTCATCCAACACTCCTATCCGGACCGGAAACTCAGTATACCGTCGCCCCGTCCGCAAATCGTGAAGCCATACCAAACCACCCAATCTTGACTAACCGCAACCTCGTTGCGACACTGAATCCATCCACGACTCGCGCCAATCCCCATGACCCACCACGAGAAACAAATCGTTACCGTAGGTGTGACCGGAGCCAGCGGCGCCGTCCTCGCCCAAAAAACCCTCGAACTTCTCGAAGCCGACCCGCGTGTGGAACGCATCCATCTCGTCGTCACCGAAACCGGCCAGCGCCTCTTCTCCGAAGAACTCCACATCACTTCCGGCGATCTCAAACAACTCCCCACCCGCTTGCTCGGCGCCCCCCAAAAAATCGAAATCCTGCCCAACAAAGACATCGGCGCCTCCATCGCCTCGGGCAGCTACGAAGTCGATTCCATGGTCGTCATTCCATGCTCGATGGGGACCCTCGCCGCCATCGCCAACGGCATGAGCGACGACCTCGTGGCCCGCTCCGCCGACGTCATGCTCAAGGAAAATCGCAAACTGATCCTCTGCGTGCGCGACACCCCCTTCAACCGCATTCATCTCCGTAACATGCTGCGCGCGCAACAAGCCGGCGCGGTCATCATGCCCGCCATCCCGGCCTTCTATCATCATCCGCAAACCATCGACGACCTCGTCACCCAATACGTCTGCCGCGTCCTCGCGCAAATCGGCCTCCCCCAGCAAAAAATGTATCGCTGGAGCGGCACCGCCAACGCCGCTACCAAAAAGGCCGAGGCCTGACGTGTCCGCCGAACCGATTTCTCTGCCTCCGAACGAAGACCTCGCCAACGTCGCTACCCTGCACGCGACTGACACGGGCGACACCATTTCAAATGTTGTCGTGCCGAACGATCACACTCCCAGCGACCCGCCTCCGACAAATTCAAACCGCATCAAAATCGTCCTCGAAATGATCAAGTTCGAGCACTCCATCTTCGCCCTGCCCTTCGCGCTCACCGGCGCACTGCTCGGCGCCCGCGCCACCCATCACGGCTGGCCCAGGCTGCGCCAACTTTTCTGGGTCATCGTCGCCATGGTCGCCGCCCGCTCCGCCGCCATGACCGTCAACCGCATCGTGGACCTGCGCTATGACCGCGAAAATCCCCGCACCAAACAACGCGCTCTGGCCACCGGCGCCCTCTCGGTTTCCTTCGCCTGGACTTTTACGCTCATCGCCGTCGCGATTTTTTTCCTCGCCGCCTGGCAACTAAACCCGCTCGCGCTAAAGCTCGCGCCCGTCGCCCTCGCGATTCTTTTTTTCTATTCCTTCACCAAGCGCTTCACGACCTGGTCGCATCTTTTCCTCGGCCTCGCGCTGGGCATCTCGCCCGCCGCCGCGTGGATCGCCGTTACCGGCGGCTTCGACCCGCGCATGCTCATCCTCTGCGCCGCCGTCACTCTCTGGGTCGGCGGCTTCGACGTGCTCTACGCCTGCCAGGACCTCGACTACGACCGCAGCGCCCGCCTCTTCTCCATCCCGCAGCGCTTCGGCATAGCCAACGCCCTCGCCATCGCCCGCGTCATGCACATCGCTGTCGTCGCGTTGCTGCTGTGGCTCGCCGGCAGCTTCGCGCTGCCATGGCCCGCCTGGCTCGGCATCAGCGTGGTCGCTGCGCTGCTGGCCTACGAACATTCCCTCGTCAGCGCCAACGATCTGAGCAAGCTCGACGCTGCGTTTTTCGCCATGAACGGTTATATTAGTATCTCGTTCCTGTTCTTCTGGGGCGCCGCCGTAGCGCTCTGGCGCGTTTGAAACCGTCAAAAAGTTTGAAATAAACGCCACATCTCGCAGCGCAAAAAAGGCAGTAAAACTTGGCAGAGTTACTCATCACCGACCCGCATCTGAAACCCATCGCCGCCAAAGTTCTCGCCGGCGAACGCCTCTCGCAGGAAGACGGCGTCGCGCTGTACCGCTCGCCCGACCTCCTCGCCGTCGGCTGGCTCGCCAATCACGTTCGTGAAAAGCGCCACGGCAACGTCACCTATTACAACGTCAATCGCCATATCAATCCCACCAACGTCTGCGTCGCCCACTGCAAGCTCTGCGCCTTCGGCCGCGATCCCAACGCCCCCGGCGCCTACACCTTCGCCCTCGAAGAGATTTATCAGCGCGCCGAACAGGGCGTCCGCGAAGGCGCCACCGAATTTCACATGGTCGGCGGTCTGCATCCCGATCTGCCCTTCGAATATTTTCTCGAAATGATTCGCGGCCTCAAGCAGCGCTGTCCCACTGTGCACCTGAAAGCCTTTACCATGGTGGAGGTCGGCTACTTCGCGCGCATCTCTAAACTCTCTATCAAAGAAACGCTGCAAAAAATGAAAGACGCCGGCGTCGACTCACTCCCCGGCGGCGGCGCGGAAATTTTCCACCCTCGCGTCCGCAAACTCATCTGCGACCATAAAGTCAGCGGCCAGATGTGGCTCAGCATCGCCCGCCAGGCCCACGAAATCGGCTTCCATTCGAACGCCACCATGCTATATGGCCACGTGGAAACCGAAGAAGAGCGCGTCGACCATCTCATCAAGTTGCGCGAATTGCAGGACCAGACCCGCGGCTTCGTCACCTTCATCCCGCTGGCCTTTCATCCCGACAACACCGCCCTCGCGCACATTCCCAAGCCCACCGGCTACGCCGACCTGCGCAACATCGCCGTCTCGCGCCTGCTGCTCGATAATTTCGCGCACATCAAGGCCTACTGGATCATGCTTTCGCCGGCCATCGCGCAAATCGCGCTGCGCTTCGGAGCCAACGATCTCGACGGCACTGTGGTCGAAGAAAAGATCTATCACGATGCCGGCGCCACCACCTCCGAATTCACTTCGCGGGCCGACCTCGAGCGCCTCATCCGCGCCGCAGGCCGCGTCCCCGTCGAACGCGACACCCTCTACAACGCCGTCGACCGCAGCAAAATGCCCCCCATCCCGCCGCCCCAACGCCCCGACCTCGTCTCCCTGACCCTCAACGTGTGACGAATCCGCCGGGACAGTCGAGCGCCAATCTTCCTGCCCCTGGGGAGATAATTTCCTACTTGGATATGTGCAGGCATTGGAGCGTGAGCTTCCAGCGTGGTATGCATTTTCATTTACGAAACAATCTCAGCGTCATCCTGATGAGTCGTCGAAAAAATGCCCCTTATCGCGATCAGATTGAAGCGAATGGAACCGCACTATTCTACGAGGGCCATGACTTACCTAAGACAAAAGACTGTCTAAATCCAAAAACGGTTGATCAACCTCGAACTTCCCCAGGTGGATCGCTTACACAAAACGGTCTATTCGAAAAGGCCGCCTTAGCCGTTAAGGATCCGTCGAATCCGCCAGAATTAGTGGCGGTATACGAAAAGATTCATCGCGGAATTTGGGCCTTCAACGGGATCTTCCGATTGACAGATTCTACGTTTGAATCAGACGGCACCCGAAAGGTGTTTCGATTTCGCTTAGAATTGACCGATCTCGAACTTGGAATTTCCGAAAAATCAACGATCGAAATACCGCACAACCGAATCATTCCTTCTAGCGTAAAGCAAGAGGTGTGGCATCGCGACCGAGGACTGTGTGTGCTTTGCGGTGCGAGTGACAATCTGCATTTTGATCATGACGTCCCATACTCCAAAGGTGGTTCATCAATAACGGCGAAGAACATTCGTTTGCTCTGTGCACGTCACAATCTGTCAAAAAGCGACCACATCGAATAGCGAGGGTCTTGCCCCTATGCGCACCATCGTCCTGCTCACCATCTCCAACATCTTCATGACCTTCGCCTGGTACGGCCACCTCAAATATCGCAGCGAAGCCCTCTGGAAAGTCATCCTCGCCAGTTGGGGCATCGCCTTCTTCGAATACTGTTTCCAGGTCCCCGCCAACCGCATCGGCTCCTACGAAT
>DATCOK010000224.1:0-2610 GCA_036564765.1 Candidatus Acidiferrum sp.
GCGTGGCTCCGGCGTAGAGCAGCGCGAGCAAAGTGTAGCCGGCGACGATTCCGGCGCGTTCGGCGACCCAGCCGAGGGACACGCACATGGCCAACTGCAAGGCAGTGGTCAGGATGGCCATGGCCGACTGGGTGCGGCCCATGAAGTGGCGCGGCACGATGGACATCAGCGCAGATTGCGCGACGACGCCGCCGAGCGCGCGGCAAAGTCCAAAAATTCCCTGCAGCACGGAAGCGGCGGCCAGAAAAACGACGAAGGGCGCGGCCATGTGGCCGAGTGCAAGCCCCGCGAAGGCCGCGACGTAGAGGGCCAGGCGCAACTCGTCGCGCAATTGCGTGGCGATCAAGCCGCCGATGATGGCGCCGGCGGCCCAGCCGGATTCGAGATAGCCGAGGCCGCGCGCTCCGGCGTGCAGGACGTCGCTTGTTAAAGCGACCAGCACAACGTTGGCGCTGACCACTCCGGCCATGAGAATGGAATGCGTGAAGCCCAAGGCACGCACCAGCGGCTGTTCTTGCAAATAGTGAAAACCTTCGCGGAGGTCGGCGTACATCGCGAGGGAGAGGCCGGCTTCGGCGATTTCGGGATTTTCGCCGGTGGCCAGAGCTTCGGCGGTGGCTTCGGTGGCCTCGGAATATTCGCGATACTTTTTTCCTTCGCGCGGCGAAACGTAACCGCTGCGGACCTTATATAGGCAGTAGGCGGAGACGAAGTAGGTGGCACCGTCGATGGCCAGAATTCCCGCGATGCCCGCGCGATCGTAAGTGAAGCCGACAAAGGCGCCGGCGAGAAGCAGGCCGCTTTGCACCCCGATGAGCACGGCGGCGTTGGCGGCGGTGAACTGGCTGGGCGGAATGACTTCCTGCACGAGGGCGTTCACGGTGGCCCAGTACATGGCGGAAGCGATGCCGGTGACGAGGGTCATGGCGTAGAGATGCCAGAGTTGCAGGTGGCCATGCCAGGCGATGTAGGCGGTGGCAAGCACCACGAAGCCGCGCGAGAGGTCGAGGGCGACGCCGAGGTAGCGGCGATCGAAGCGGTCGATGAGCACGCCGCCGATAAAGGGCACGAAGAGGCCGGGCAGCGTGACCACGATGACTTGCAGGCTGACTTTTACGGTGGAGTGCGTGGAAGCCATGATGTACCAGCTGACGCCGGCAAAATTCATGCCGCCGCCGAAGAGGGAGATGAACATGGCGGCGAAGAAATAGCGGAAGCCGCGCTGGGCCCAGATGAGCGTCCAGTCGATGCGTGTGGAGATCGCGGTGGTCATGGAATTAAATAGTTTACTATTGCGGCGCGAGCGTGCAGGGCGGAGCCGTGGAGGTTGTTTCCGAATCAAAAAATATCGCGAGGCGATGATGGGCAAAGAATTGAAATGCCGGGTGCGGTTTGGGAAGCAGGAGTCGGAAGGCAGGGCGCTGCTGGAGACCAGCGAAATTATTTTTCGTGGGGATTTTCGGTTGAAGATGGCGTTTGCGAAGATTCAGTCGGCAAAAGTGATGGGCGAAGAGCTGCAGTTGAAGACGGCGGAGGGCGCGGCGCACTTTACGCTGGGGGCGGCGACGGCGAAGAAGTGGTGCGAAAAGATTCTGCATCCCAAATCACGGATCGAAAAGCTGGGAGTGAAGGCGGAAGCGCGGGTGGCTCTGCTGGGATTCACGGATGGCGATGGTTTGTTTGAGGAAGTCGGGGCGTTGACGAAAAACGTTTCGAAGGAACGATTTGGAACCGACACGGAGTGGATTTTTTTGAACGTTGAGGCAAAGAAGGAGCTGGAGCGGGTCTCGAAGATTGCCAAACAGATGGGCGGCAGCACGGCGCTGTGGGTGGTTTACCCGAAGGGGCAAAAGACGCTTTTAGAGAGAATGGTTCTGGAAGCCGGGCGGGCGGCGGGGTTGAAGGATGTGAAAGTAGTGGGATTTTCGGCGACGCACACAGCGCTGAAATTTGTGATACCCGTTGCGAATCGCTAGCGCCGCAAGCCGGCCGGCTCTTGGTGGAAATTGCGGCACGCTTTAGTGTTCCGCGATTTGTGCTTCCTCTCTATCATGAATCGATGGCAATGAGGGCATGAGCGAACTGCTGGTTACCCGCAGCCTGTGCGTGGATTTGCCGACGGCGCGGGGATGGGTGCGGCCGGTGAACGAGGTGTCGTTGCGTATCGGCACGGGTGAATCGCTGGGGCTGGTGGGCGAATCGGGCAGCGGAAAGACGATGCTGTCGCTGGCGTTGATGGGCTTGTTGCCGCCGCATGCGCGGGTGAGCGGCGAAGCGGTGCTTACGCCCGCGAATGGAGAGCCGAGGAATTTGGCCGCACTGGGAGAGGCGCAGTGGCGGAAACTGCGCGGGCTGGACGTAGCCATGATTTTTCAGGAGCCGATGACGTCGTTAAATCCGGTGATGCGCATCGGTGCGCAGGTCGCGGAGGCCATTGCCGCGCATTTTCCGGCGATGGACTCCGGGAAACTTCAGAGTTGCGTGCTGGAGTCCCTGCGGCTGGCTTCCGTGCCGGAGCCGGCGGTGCGTGCGGAGCAGTATCCGCACCAATTGTCGGGCGGATTGCGGCAGCGGGTGATGATTGCGATGGCCATTGCGGCGGGTGTGAGC
>DATCOK010000225.1:0-5887 GCA_036564765.1 Candidatus Acidiferrum sp.
TGTCAATCCCCAGGTGCGCCATCACCACGAATCCACATCAACTAAAAAATCATCCCGCAATTCCACCAGCCTCCAATTTCGAACCATGTCGAGAACCTGCCACCTGCGAAGAACCATAATTTGACGGAGGACGTTTTGTTCCTGTCGGTACTCAAAACAGGAGCGTCGCTCGGTCAACTATGGGTGCGATCCGGGCCTAGATCGGTTTCACTTTACGAAGCTGGTTCGATAACTGCTGAAAATACGTTAGCAACGATTGCATGAATTTAATGAACTCTTGCGGCGTCCGGGCGGTTTGCAGCGTTGCGGAAAGCGCGGTGCGCACGGTGTAGACGGCGCCGGTGTCTGGCTTGTCACGAAAAGCCTGCTCATACTGCTCTCGGGTCCAATTCTGATTCAGACCCTGCTGCAATATACCCGCTGCATCTTCATATTCCGCGGCGCGCGCGACGCGATGGTTGAGGATTAAGTTGACCGATGCGGGCGCGCCATAAGTCTCGCCGTCGGTCCACACTGCTGCGATCACTTTGATGCGGTCGGGTGGAGGACTGAAGGCAAACTCCCAGATCGGTTGCGAATAGCCGGCGCCTGGTTCGATGGGATGGCTGCTTAGTAAGAGCATGTCCCAGAGTTTTTTCGTTTTTCTTGTCGGTTGCGAGGAAGAGGAGATTTCCAAAACCAGAGCCCACACCGGTTTGCCACTAAGATTTGTGACCGTGCAGATTGGACCTCTTTTCTCAGCGGGATGGATGTCAACGCGAAATTCAGGGCGTTCGGTCGCTCGTTGCGGATAAACCGTGGATGGGAAAAATATTGCGATGTTCAGGGCACAAAATGCCGCAGCGCATACCTTCATCGGACTCTCCATCGCTACACACCACCCGGGACTCTGTAATCTGCGTCACACCCAACTGTGCCTAAAGATACATACCGCTGCTTAAACCGGGAATAGAGTTATAGCACTTCGGGCGAAAGGGAGATGAAAAGTGCTAAACGCAAAAAACATGAAAGCAGCCGTTGTTGAAAAATTTGGTGCGCCGCTGGTCATACGAGAAGTTCCAATCCCCACGCCTGGGCCAGGGCAGGCGCTTGTAGAAATATTTGCAACTGGGGTATGTCACACCGATCTGCATGCTGTGGACGGCGATTGGCCCGTCAAGCCAATGATGCCTCTCATCCCAGGCCACGAGGGAGCAGGAATCGTCGCAGCTATCGGGCCGGGGGTTACGCACTTGAAAGAAGGCGACCGCGTGGGAATCGCATGGCTCCACAGCGCGTGCGGGCATTGCGATTACTGTCTTGCCGGATGGGAAACGCTCTGCCCGGAACAACAAAACTCCGGTTACTCGGTGAACGGAAGTTTTGCGCAGTACGCACTGGGGCAAGCAGATTACCTGGGACGAATTCCCAAAAACCTCTCCTTCGTGGATGCGGCCCCGATCCTGTGCGCGGGGGTCACCACCTACAAAGGATTGAAAATGACGGAAGCGCGACCCGGTGAATGGGTTGTGATCTCAGGAGTGGGAGGCCTAGGCCACGTGGCCATCCAGTATGCGAAGGCCATGGGACTGCACGTCGCAGCGGTGGATCTCGGACCAGAAAAGATGGCGCTGGCGCGGAAGCTCGGAGCTGAAATCACGATTGATGCGAAAACACAAGACCCTGCGAAAGAAATCCAAAAACAGATCGGCGGGGCGCATGGAGTACTGGTAACGGCGGTTTCACCGATCGCCTTCAAGCAAGCGGTCGGCATGCTTCGTCGCGGCGGGACTTGCGTGCTTAACGGTCTGCCGCCCGGAGAGTTTCCTGTTTCGATTTTTGATGTAGTGCTAAACGGCTACACGATTCGGGGCTCCATCGTTGGCACTCGTTTGGATCTGGAAGAGTCGCTTATGTTCGCTGGAGACGGCAAAGTGAGGGCCACAATTGAAACATTGCCGCTGGAATCCATCAATGACGTGTTCAGTCGGCTCAAGAAAGGACAGATCAATGGCCGCGTCGTACTCGGTCTCAAGGAGGAAAAGTTTGCGACGGCGGCGATGGCACGGCTCGCGAGCTAATCCCGGACCCAACGACAGTCCCTGGATGCTGGGAGTTCAGGAGGCGATGTATTCGTCTGCGCCCTTAGGAGTGAGGTAACGTTCGCGGCCCAACTGCGGTCATCGGAATTCGCAGTTTTCATACGGTATCTGCCAAGGTGTTCATCCTAAGTCACTCTCGCAACTCCCATCGAGCCGTTCGACTTAAGAAACACCGTCGCCTTCCCCGATTAAGTTTGACTTGCCTGATTAGTCGGGTGGGCTCAATCGGTCGACGCAACACTGACTCGCAGTTTACTCGCAGGAGTTTGCAAGCCTAAGGTTTTTCTGGGGCGTTGCTTGCAAAACAGATTTATACCAGATGGTGTTGCGTCGACCGTCTGAGCCGCCAGCGCTTATCGAAAACTGATTCGCTGCACGGTGTTATAGTCTCGGCATGAAAGTCGGCAAGTCACTGCGGATATTCATCGTCGCTTTCACCTCCTTCGCTGCGTGTTGCGCGCAGTTCGAACTGCTGGACGTTTTGTAAGTCCCGCAATCCCGAAATTTTCCGCAAATGCATTAAACCTCTGTTCGGAATGCTTGAAGGGAATAAGCTGGGTTGGGTACGTGAGTCAGGTCGTCTGCGCGAGGCCTTTGCCGTAATTGGGAGAGATTTCGCGGAGCTGCTCCACTGTTTTCGGAATCGTCAGTAACGCAAAATCGATTTCTTCGCGAGTGGTGTGGCGTCCTAGTGAAAAGCGCAGGCTGCTGCGCGCTTCTTCCACGCTGAGGCCCATAGCCGTCAATACGTGCGAAGGTTCTACTGCTCCCGAAGAACACGCTGCGCCCGTCGAGCAGGCGATGCCTTTCAAGTCGAGCGCGATCAGCAGAGCTTCGCCATCGACGCCGGGGAAAAGCATATTCGTTGTGTTCGGTGTGCGCGTCGCAGTGGCTCCGTTCACCCGCGATTGCGGGACGCGCTGCAGTAGACCGCGCTCGAAATCATCGCGCAGCGCTCCGATTCGCACGGCGTCCTGCGCCAGAGCTTTCCCAGCTAGCTCGGCGGCTTGGCCTAAGCCCACAATGCCCGCGACGTTCTCCGTGCCCGGCCGAAAGCCGCGCTGGTGCCGCCCGCCAAACAGAAATTGCCGCAGCGGCGTTCCGGCGCGCACATACAGTGCGCCGACTCCCTTCGGCCCATAAATTTTGTGCGCCGAAATCGACAGCAAATCCACCTGCAACGTATTTACATTAATCGGCAGCTTGCCCGCCGACTGCACCGCGTCGGTATGAAAGTAAACGTCGGCTTCCGCTGCGATGCTTGCCAGCTCTTCCAGCGGTTGCACCGTGCCGGTCTCATTGTTGGCGTGCATCACCGAAACTAGCGTGGTGTCCAGCAGTGTTTTGAGTAGCTCGCGCAGATGCTCTGGTGAAACTCGCGCATCGCGATCGACCGACAGATACGCCACCGTCACGCCGCGCGCCTCGAGCGACTGGCAGGTATGCAGCACCGCTTCGTGTTCCACTACGGTAGAGATGATATTTTGCGCGGAGTAATTCGTGGGATCGCACATCCCGAAGAGCGCGTGATTGTCGGACTCGGTGCCGCCGCTGGTAAAAACAATTTCCTGCGGACGCGCCCCAATGAATGCCGCCACTTGTTCGCGCGCCGTTTCCACCGCCGCGCCCGCTCTCTGTCCGGGTGAGTGTACAGAGGCGGCGTTACCGAATTCGCCGGAGAAGTAGGGAAGCATGGCCTCCAGCACCGCCGGTTCCACCGGCGTAGTGGCGTTGTAGTCGAGATAAACACGCGCAGCCATATCGTGAATCAACGATAACAGGAGTTTGGCGCGCGCAAGAACTTTTGCAGCGCCTCTCGACAATCCAAACGTGCGCCTGCGTACAGGGATGGGTGTATTGCGGCAATACGAGCAGGTGGTTAGCGTGAAGGAGCAAGCTCAATTTGAGGAGGAACTGATGGGAATATTCGACAAAATGTTTGGCAGCGGCGCGCAGGGCGCGCAGGACGCAACTTCGCAGAAGCGTTTCGAGGAATTGAAGCAGAAGTACCAATCCGTATTGCGCAGCATCGAGCAACAACACATTCAGCTACAAAACTTGCACGTCGAGAACAATAAATTATTCATCAAGGGCACGGCTCCATCGGAGCAGGCTAAGAACAAAATCTGGGATGAAATCAAACTGGTGAATCCCAACGCCGACGACATCACCGCGGATTTCAACGTCGCGCAGGGCGCCACGCAAGCGGCGGCCGCGGGCGCTTCGGCCGGTGGCGGTCAGTCGATGGGCGGACAGAAATATACCGTGCGCTCCGGCGACAGCCTTTCAAAGATAAGCCAGGAGTTCTACGGCAACGCCCACGACTACATGCGCATTTTCTACGCCAACAAAGACAAAATCAGCGACCCCAACAAAATACAACCGGGCATGGAACTGACCATCCCGTCTGCCGAAGCCAAAAGCTAGTTAAAAGCATGCGTCCGGCCTTCTAATGCGGGATTCCTTGGTTGAGTGTTCAACCAAGGCGCGGGACATTTAGTTGAGTGCTCAACCAACGGGCAACACATTTGGTTGAACGCTCAATTGAGAAGCGGCAGATTTAGTTGAGCGTTCAACTAAGACGTATTCCGCGTGGTTGAATGTTCAACCTAAAGCAGTACTAGGCTTAGGTGTTGGTCGTTTGAGCAAAAACGGGACCACTTACTTTGTGGTCCCGTTTGGTTTTTTGGTGGGCGAGGCTGCGGTGAAGCGCGGTTCGCATGCGCGGGCGCTGGCCATGGGCCACGCGGTGCGGCGCTTCGTGCTACAGTTTGCGATTTGGACGGCTCAAGCGAAAGTTGTTTGGACGACGTGAAGGAGTATTAGCGGAGGGCGCGTGGCGTATCAGGATTTGCGGGAGTTCGTGAAGAAACTGGAGAAGGAAGGCGAACTGCGGCGCATCCACGCGGAAGTGGATCCGGTGCTGGAGATTACCGAAGTGGCCCAGCGCGTGGCGCGCGCGGAATCGCGCGCAGCGCGCAGCGTCGGGCCGGCGCTGCTGTTTGAAAAACCGAAAGGATCGAAAATTCCGCTGCTGATCAATACGTTTGGCAGCGTACGGCGCATGGAGTTGGCATTTGAAGTGGAAAAACTGGAGGAAGTGGCGGCGCGCATTCAGGGCTTTCTAAAAATGGAGACGCCGCAAGGGCTGTTCGACAAAATCAAAATGTTGCCGAAGCTGGCGGAGCTCGGTTCATTTTTCCCGAAGAGCGTGAAATCCGGCCCGTGCAAGGATGTGATTCGCAAAGGCACGGATGTAAATCTACTGGAATTTCCTATTCTGAAATGCTGGCCGCAAGACGCCGGGCGCTTTATCACCTTTCCGCTGGTGTTCACGAAAAATCCGGAAACCGGCAAGCGCAACGTGGGCATGTACCGCATGCAGGTGTACGACGAGCGCACCACCGGCATGCACTGGCAGACGCAGAAGCACGGCGCGGAACATTTTCGGCGGGCGCGGGCGGCGAATCCCGAGGGAAGAATTCCGGTGGCAGTAGCCATCGGCGCGGACCCCGCTACTGCATTGGCGGGAATGCTGCCGATTCCGCCGGACCTGGATGAAATGATGTTCTCGGGATTTTTGCGACGTGAGCCAGTGGAGATGGTGGGCTGTGAAACGTGCGACCTGGAAGTTCCCGCAAACGCGGAAATTATTCTGGAAGGTTACGTCAATCTGGGCGAAATGCGCACGGAAGGACCGTTCGGCGATCACACCGGATTTTATTCGCTAGAAGGGGAGTTCCCGGTTTTTCACGTGGAGTGCATCACGCACCGGAAGGATCCGATTTATCTGACCACCGTGGTGG
>DATCOK010000226.1:0-5060 GCA_036564765.1 Candidatus Acidiferrum sp.
GATTTTCACCGCGCTAGGCGTGGACGTCACCCTCGTCGATGGCCGCGACACCCTGCTTCCATTTCTCGATGCGGAAATTTCCGAGCGCCTGCGCGAGCGCTTTGCCGCCATGGGCATGCACTTCTGGTTCAACGAACGCCCCGGCAAAGTGGAAAATTCCGCTACCGGCGCGCGGCTCACCATGAAAAGCGGCCGCGTCCTCGAAACCGAAGCCGCGCTTTTCGCCGCCGGCCGCCGCGCCGCCGTCGATGGACTCGAACTGCAAAAAGCCGGCCTCAGCCTTAACGAGCGCGGCTACCTCCCCGTCGATGAGCACTACCGCACTAGCGTTTCCAATATTTACGCAGCCGGCGACGTCATCGGTTTCCCAGCCTTGGCTTCCACGTCCATGGAGCAGGGACGCGTCGCCGCCTGCCACGCCTTCGGCCTGAAATATAAACAGCGCGTGGCCTCGCTTCTGCCCATGGGCATTTACACCATTCCGGAAATTTCTTCGGCGGGAGAAACGGAAGCAACCTGCAACGAAAAGAAAATCGATTACGTTGTCGGCCGCGCTCACTACGCCAACAACGCCCGCGGCCACATCGCCGGCGACACCGCCGGCCTCTTGAAACTAATCTTCGCCCGCGCCGACAAAAAACTTCTCGGCGTCAGCATCATCGGCGAAAACGCCACCGAACTCATCCACATCGGCATGATGGTGCTCGACAACGGCCTGACGATTGACGAGTTCATTGAGCAGGTCTTCAACTACCCGACGCTCAGCGAAACGTACAAATACGCCGCCTACGACGGCCTCGGCAATCTCGCTGGCCACAAGCTCCGCGAAGGCTAGCGCCGGCCCGCGCCTTCTGCCATTCTGTCGCACGAGATGCGCTTAAAATTATTTGTAATTATTTCTTCCACCATCGCGCTCGCCTGCGCCGCCATTTTTGTCACCTTCAACGCGCACGGCCAATCCTTAAGTGCCAAGTCTGGGCCACCAAGCGCATACCTCGGGTTCGATCGCGATCTCTATCCCGGCGACGGCGCCTTCTCCACGCTGCGAAAAACCTTTTCGTTCACGAGCTACTGGCTGGGGCCGCCTCCCGGAGAAAAACACACCACGTGGATCGCCAAGCGCGATTTTTTGCGCAAAGCCGGTTTTGGTTTTCTGGCGTTGTACACCGGGCGCGACAGCCGCAAATTTAAAGGGCCCGAGGACGCAACCGCGAAAGGGAATCAAGATGCACAACGCGCCATCGCCGCCGCAAAAAAAGAAGGTTTCCCCGCGGGCACGATTATTTTCCTCGATATAGAAGAGGGTGGCCGCCTGCCGCCCGCATACTACGCGTATCTGCACACCTGGGCGGATCTATTGAAGCGCAACGGCTACCGCGCGGGTGTCTACTGTTCCGGAATGCCCGCCAGCGAACCGGGCGGCGTTACCATTCGTACCGCCGACGATATTCGCGCCAACGCCGCGGGCCGCGATTTTGTTTTCTTTGTTTACAACGATGCATGCCCGCCGTCGCCCGGCTGCGTGTTTTCCGCGCGGGCTCCGGCCCCAGCAACCAGCGGCGTCTCCTACGCGCGCGTCTGGCAATTCGCGCAATCCCCGCGCCGCAAAGAATTCGCAGCTTACTGCCCGCCGGGCTACAACCCCAACGGCAATTGCTACAGCCCCAACGACGCGTCTCTCGCCTGGGACCTGGACGTAGACACTGCGACAACCCCCGACCCTTCCAACTCCAATCGCCCTTAAAAAAATCGTTCAGTATTAATTAGTCGGATTTCGCGGAAATTTGAAATACGGCAACCGCACTCCTCGAATGGAAATTTGATCCGCCCGGATCGCCGCGGGCGCCTGAAACCCCGCCGCCCCGCCTGAAGTAACAAAATCATCCTGGTCCACACCGTCCCCGCTCACGCCCAAGCCACCAATCAAAACGCCATTGCGATACAAACCGGTGCTCCCCGGAAAAAAGACAATCCCGCTGTTGTTGTGGCTCGACAATCCGCTGCCCAGCCCCTGCGAGCACGGATTGAGCAAATCATTCGTGAACAAATTAAAAAACGGCCCGGCGTTCGAATCACTGATCCCCGGGGGAAAAAACGGCTGCGCTCCAAAACTGATGGTGCGATTCGTCACCGCCGTCCCTTGCGGCACCTGCGGCAAATCCGCATCGCTCCTCTGGCTGCTGTTGAAGTACACCATGTTGCGCGCTTTACTTGCCGCAACGTCGATGCTGAACACCGTGGCATCCTTCATCCGGCGTAGCGCAATTATATTTCCGTCCAGGTCTGCCACTGCGATGACCATCTTCGCTTTCGAACCGAGCGGCAAGCGGATCGACGCCCGGGTTGTATTCGCCGTCGCTTCCGCCGCGTCCAGTATTTGGGTTGCTTCCGCCTGGCTGAGCCCGCCATTCGAAGGATCCGGATTCGCACTGGCATGCGGCCCGACCAAATCGCCTTCCGGGGCGATCTGTCCCGCGAGAGGTCCCTTGTCGTACGTTCCAGCAAATGTTCCCGCGCTCACCGAGGTTGGCCGCGTCATCTGGTTGATGATGGGGAGCGCTATGCCGCCCAGAAAAACTTCCTTCGGCGCGGGAATGGGATTCGGTAAGGGCGAAAGTCCCGACGCTTGCGCTCCCGTGAATGCGATGAACTCCGCCACATCTGCGGCCACTCCCGTCACCCCGATGCCCCCGACCAGCTCCGCGCCTTTGTAAATCGGCAGCCCGCCGGGATTTACCGCCTGCGCTTCGCTGTCCAGCACGTCGGTTTTGCCAGTGATAATCCCGCTGCCCGGCCCGCCGAGCATCGCCGTCGACGGATGAATCCCTCGCATCTCCAGCTCCGCCGACAACGGGCATCCGCGATTGGTATTTTCAATCCCATACAAATCCGCGTTGGGCGTGTCCGCCACTCCCGGAGGAAAGTGCACGCCGCTGATAAATCGCACCGTGCGGCTCGTGAGCGGCGCCTGATCGTTGCTGAAAAACGCCCCGGTGCGCGCCAAACCCACCGCCACATCCTTGGCGCTCAGCAACGTAGTGAAATTTCCCGTGGCCATCGACGCCGGCGGCGCATCCGGCTTGCGAAAAATCGCCAGCACATTTCCCGGGCGGTCCACCACTGCGATCACCGCTGTCTTCGGCGAAGTGGCCGCGGCCGCCGCGTGTACAACCGCGTCGACGTCACTCATTGTCAGCGTCGCCGCTGCCGGCGTAGATACCGGTAATGGGTCAACCGTCGACGTAGACCCGCCCCCGCAGCCCAGCAACAAAAATGCCGCGAGTCCCGCCACCGCCGCGGCAATCACGATGCCCGCTGCCAGGACCGTGCGCCGTTTCCGGTGCGCCGGGCCTGCCAGAACGGGCTCTCTCAATCGGTGGATAGCCACGGGGATATTCATCTTCGTATCACATCTCTTCGCCGCCGTTCAATGAACCGCGCGGCCAGCTTGCCTCTAGTGCAGCGGCAAAATTACTGAAGCCAGGTACAAAAAGTTTGCCGTTATTGCCACGCCCCACACCGCCCGAAATCTATTGCCCCTCGCTCGCCGATATTGTTAATTAGATGCCGTTCCCGTGTCCGCAGCTCACTTTGCGCAGGACCAACGCCCCATGTCCTCCTCCAGCCGGCGGACTTGCCCCGCCTCAGTCCTGATTTTCTGCGCCGCTGCGTTATTCTTTTTTCTTCCGCTCCATCGTTCCGTAAGCGCCTGCGCCGCGCAAATCCCGCAGCCCGCGGCGGACCCGCAAGTCAGACAATCCCGCGAGCCCGCTCCCGCACTGCGCATCCCGCGTCAACAAGCAACGAACACTGCGGCGCTCGAAGGCGTGGTGCGCTCGCAAGCCGCCGCCGCAAATCCCCTCCCGGTTCCCGGCGCGCAACTCGCGCTGCGAAATTCGCAAACCTCTCAGACCTACACGTCGTCGGCTAACGGCGAAGGACTCTTTCGCATCTTTCCACTTCCGCCAGGCCACTACGAACTCAGTGTAACCGCCGCCGCCTTCGCTCCTTTTTCCATTTCCGATCTCGTGCTGCAACCGAACGAAGTCCTCACCCTCGAAATTTCTCTCACCTCTACAACTTCCTCCGAAAATGTCTCCCGTCTTCCCCGTCTCCCCGAATTAGGCCCCACTCCTGCTGCGCTAGCAGTCACAGCTTCCGGCGCCTATCGCGAATTTCGCCATCGCCTCGATTCCGATCCCGCCTACATCCAGGAACTCGCGCCTGATTATCTTCTGCCGGTCGCCGATGTCTACAATTCCGTCCCCAATCGCTGGGCGCTCGGCCAACCCGACTACCGCCGCTACCCGCAAAAGGGCGAATATCTCTACACCCGCTCGCGCTGGTACGATCCCTTCAATCGCAATCGCTTCAAAGGCGATGAACCCATCTGGCCTGCGCTGCTCGGCCAACAAACTTTTTTCAATCTCACTGCCTCCGCCGATTCCTTCTTCGATGGCCGCCGCGTGCCCTCGCTCAGTAACGTCAGCACCGCTCGCCCCGGCAGCAGCACTTTCTTCGGCAAAGGTGAGCAGGCCTTCTTCGATCAAACGCTGCGTTTCGCGTTTGACCTCTTTCACGGCGATGCCTCGTTCAAGCCCGTCGACTGGCGCATCCGCATTACCCCCGAAATCAGTCTCAACAATCTCTTCGTCCGCGAACTCGGCATCGTCAGTCCAGACGTGCGCCGCGGCACCAACCGCTTCGACACCCACATCGGCTTACAGGAGGCCTTCGTCGAAGTGAAACTGGCCGACCTCAGCCCCAATTACGATTTCATTTCCGTACGCGCCGGCATCCAGCAGTTCAACGCTGATTTTCGCGGCTTTCTCTTCGTTGACGAACAACCCGCCCTGCGCATCTTCGGCAATTTGCGCAGCGATCGCGTCGAGTACAACGCCGCGTATTTTCATTTTCTAGAAAAAAATACCAACAGCGGCCTGAACACTTTCGAACGCCGCGACCAGCAGGTCGTTCTCGGCAATATCTATCTTCAGGATTTTTTCTTTCCCGGGTACACCGCGGAATTTATTGGCGCGTTCAACAAAGATGATCCTAGT
>DATCOK010000227.1:0-6821 GCA_036564765.1 Candidatus Acidiferrum sp.
GTCTGGCGGAGGGCGTGATCAAGAAATTGCCCAAGGGCTACGACCAGATGCTGGGTCGGCGATTCGAAACCGGCGTGGATCTTTCAGGCGGCGAGTGGCAAAAGGTGGCATTGGCGCGGGCGTACTTGCGCGAGGCGCAAATCCTGGTGCTGGACGAGCCGACCGCGGCGCTGGATGCGCGCTCGGAGCATGAAGTGTTTGAGAGATTCGCGGAACTGACGAAGGGTAAGATGGCTTTGTTGATTTCACACCGATTTTCGACGGTGAAGATGGCAGACCGCATCATTGTCCTGGAACGCGGGGTTATCGCGGAAGAGGGCCGACACGAGCAATTGATGGCGCGCGGCGGGCGTTACGCCGAAATGTTTGAGATGCAGGCGTCGAGCTATCGCTAAAGAAAAGTTCGCGGGCGCCACGAGGCAATGACGCGGGAATGGCAGTGCTGCAGAGGCAGCGAATAAGCAAGACATGATGGAAGAACCGACAAGCCCGTTAGGACGAACGGAAACCGGCGAACCGGAAAGCGCGCCCTTGGTGTGGAACGAACCGGTGGAAGCGGAAGCGAGCGCGGAGGAGCAGCCGCGCGTCGATGCGCACTTGTGTGAAGAAGCGCGCAAACATTCGAAAGAGTGGGTGGTCAGCGGTCGAAAGTCGTTCAGCGTGGTACTGGAAAAGGGGCGCCAGAAAGCTGCGCGCGCGATCTTTGGGGGGTTGCTGAAGATTGCGGCGCCGGGACGGAAGCTTCCGGGAGTGGCCGGGCAACTGGTGGCCAACAATCAGAGGTTGATGCGGTCAGCTTCGCTGGACGTGCGCACGGCGCTGCGCGCGAAAGTAACATTTCCGCAAGTTCGCATAGCGGGGCACGCGGCGGAAGAAGTTCCGCGAGCGTATCTTGCGGTGAAGGCTTATTTCGAATCGACAAATTATATTTTTGCCGAACCGGCGTTCGTGGAGTTCATGACCGTAGCGCAGGAAAACGCGTACTTCGAGGTGGCGGAAATCTGGCTGCTGAAGCAGATGCTGCAGTTGGTACTGCTCGAACGTTTTGCGGAACGCAGCGTAGAAGCGCCGCAAGCGAATGGCGCGGTGAGCGCGCCAACCGCCGCCATGGAACAGCATGCCGAAGAGATCAACGCGCTGGTGGAAAATCTGCGGAAGCTGGCGGACTCGGATTTCAAGGGAATTTTCCCCGCGCTGAGCCAGACCGAGGCGATTCTGCGCGACGACCCCGCCAAGGCGTATTCGCATATGGATCTGGAAAGCCGCGGGCGCTACCACTCCGCGATTCAGGAATTTGTGCGCGGTTCGAAAGCCGATGAATTTACCATCGCGCGTCTGGCGGTGGATCTGGCCACGCAGGCGCGGGTTCAATTCCGAGCCATACCGGTGACGCGCGAGCGGCGCGGGCACGTGGGCTATTACCTGGTGGATCGCGGGCGCCAGACGCTGCAGAAACGCATCGAGTACAGCGCCAAAGGCTTCAAACAAATTACCGAAGCGTTTCATGACGCGCCGGAGCTGCTGTATTTCATCAGCCTGGAAGTTTTGATTGTGGCAATCATGGCTTTCGTAGTCAGCGGCGTGCCGGTGGGCGTGCCGTTGGTGGCCGCCAGTCTGCTGCTGCTTTTTCCTGGGAGTGAAGCGGCGCTGGAAATCATCAACCAGCTGGTGACATTTCTAATTCCCGCGCAGGCGCTACCCAAGCTGGATTTCTCGAAAGGCATTCCCGAAGACTGCGTCACGATGGTGGCGATTCCCACGTTGCTGATCAATGAGGAGCAAATACGCGACCTGGTGCGCACGCTGGAGATTCGTTATGTGGGCAACCGCGATCCGCATCTGTTTTTTGCGTTGCTGACCGATCCGCCGGACTCGCGGAAGCGTTTTGATGAAAAAGATCAACACGTATCTCTATGTTCGGGATTGATTGAAGAGCTGAATGCGAAGTACGCCGACAGCGGCGTGCGGCCTTTTTATCACTTTCACCGCCACCGCGTTTTTAATGAAGTGGAAAACACCTGGATGGGTTGGGAACGCAAGCGCGGGAAGTTGCTGGACTTCAACGAACTGCTGCGCGGCGAGACTGACAAATTCCCGGTGAAGGTCGGCGACCTGTCGATTCTGAATCGAGTGCGTTACGTGATCACGCTGGATTCTGACACGCAGTTGCCACGCGACACCGCGCATCGCCTGGTGGGGGCCGCGGCGCATCCGCTGAATCGCGCAGAAATAAATCCGGCGACGAATACAGTGCAGCAGGGTTACGGAATCATGCAGCCGCGCGTAGGCATCAGCGTGCATTCGGCGAACCGCTCGCGCCTTGCGTATATCTATTCGGGCCAGACGGGCCTGGATATCTACACGCAGGCGATTTCGGACGTGTATCAGGATTTATTCGGCGAAGGTATTTTTACGGGGAAAGGGATTTACGAGGTCGATGTATTTCGCAAGGTGCTAGGGCAGCGGTTTCCTTCGAACGCCATTTTGAGCCACGACCTCATCGAGGGCTCGTACGCGCGCACCGCGCTGCTTTCTGACGTGGAAATTATTGACGATTACCCGTCGCACTTTGGGGCGCACAGCCGGAGAAAGCACCGCTGGATCCGTGGCGACTGGCAAATCCTGCGCTGGCTGTTTCCGCGCGTGCCGGATGCCGCAGGCAACTTGATCAAGAATCCACTGAAATTTGTCTCGCGGTGGAAGATTTTGGATAATTTGCGGCGCAGCATCACGGAGTTTGCGACGTTCGTGCTGCTGATCGCGTCGTGGTTTTTCCTTCCCGGTCCGGCTTCGTACTGGACGGCGGCCACAGTCGCGCTCTTGCTCATCCCACGGTATACGCAGCTGTTTTTCTCGCTTTCGAAACTGGAGAGGACCAGCGACACGTTCACGCACGTGAAGCAGATTGTGGGGGATTTCGTTACCGGCCAAGTGAATGTGGCGATCTTCTTCACGTTTCTGGCCCACCAGACGCTGGTGACCATGGACGCGATTTTCCGGACGGTGGTGCGGCTAACGGTTACACACAAGAATTTGCTGGAATGGGAGACCGCCGCGCAGTCGGAAATGGAGCGCAAGCGCAAAACGCCGGTGGACGTGTATCTGGACTGGACGCCAGCGGTGGCGCTGGTGATTGGCGGATTGCTGGCGGAGTTCCGGCCCCACGCGCTGCTGGCCGCGTCACCCATATTAGTTTTGTGGCTGTTCTCCAAGCCCATTGCGAGCTGGCTGGACCGGCCGCTGGCTTCCGGGCGCAGCGAGATTACCGCGGACGACGAGAAATTCCTGCGCAAAGTGGCGCTGAAGACGTGGCGGTATTTCCGTACGTTCAGCAGCGAGCAGGACCAATGGCTCATCCCTGACAATGTGCAGGGCAAGGACTACGAAATCGCGCACCGCATTTCGCCGACAAATTTGGGGCTCCTGCTGAATTCGCAATATGCCGCTTACGATTTGGGATTTATTACGTTGCAGCGTTTTCTGGAAGAGGCGTCGAGGAGTTTTTCGCACGCCAAGAATCTACCGCAGTACAACGGGCATTTTCTCAATTGGTATGACACGCGATCGGGCGAGGCGCTGCGGCCGTATTTTGTGTCGAGCGTGGATAGCGGAAATCTGGTGTGCTCACTCTTGTCGTTGAAGCAAGGCTGCTGCGCGATTCTGGAGCATCCCGTTTTGTCGGAGTCGCTTTTCGAGAGCTTACGGGATTATCTTTCGCTAGCGGCGGAAGAAGTGGCGGCGTCGCCTGAAGTCGCGGGAAAGAAAGCGGCGACGGATGCACTGCGCGCGCAGATAAAGCCGCTTGGCAACGATTTCTCTCGATGGATCGAGGCGTTTCCGGAATTGCAAAACCATGTGAAGGACGCGGTGGAAGCGAATCCCGGTTCCTGGTGGCTGCAAGAGGTGGAGCACCGCTTGGCGGACGCGCGTGGACTGTTCGAAACATTACTTCCGTGGCTGCTTCCGGAATTCAGTTCGTTGCGTTCTTATTTTGACGACATTATTTTGCCCAAAGTGGTGTCCGCGCTGAACATCCAGCAGCTTCCGGGGCACGCGCAGCGTTTGTCGACGCGTCTCGAGCAAGCGTTGCAATTGAATCCCGGTGACGCGGGCAAGCAAGAGAAGATTCACGCCCTGCGGCATGCGGTGCAACAGTGCGGGCTGCGCGCCGCGACCATTCGCGAGGATTTGAAGAAGTTGGGGCAGGAAGCGGAAGGGCTGGCAAAACAGATGGATTTCCGGCTGCTTTATGATCCGGATCGCAATTTGCTTTCGGTGGGCTATGACGTTGACAAGAAACAGCTGCTGGCGAGTTGCTACGATTTGCTGGCTTCCGAATCGCGCAGCGCCACGTTCATCGCGATTGCCAAGGGCGACATCCCGCAAAACAGCTGGTTCCGGCTGGGCCGCGGGCACACGCAATATGACGGGCGGCGCGTCTTGCTGTCGTGGACCGGCACGATGTTCGAATACCTAATGCCCAGTTTGTGGATGAAGACGTTTCCGGCGACCCTGCTCGAAAATAGTTTGCGCGGTGCGGTGGCCTCGCAAAGGAAATTTGTGGCGCCGCTGAATATTCCGTGGGGCATTTCCGAAGGCGCGTGCAGCGACAAGAATGACTCGGGGCACTACCACTATCACGCTTACGGTGTACCGCCGCTGGCGCTAAAAGTGGAAGACGCGGACCGCACGGTGATCACGCCGTATGCGGCGATTTTGGCGTTGTCGGTGGACCCAGCGTCGGCGGTAAAAAATCTGCGGCGTATGGAAGCAATTGGATGGCTCGGGTCATACGGTTTTTATGAATCGGCGGACTTCAAGGACGTGACGCCCAGTACTTTGAGAACTCCGGAGCTAGTCTATTGCTGGATGGCGCATCACCAGGGCATGACGCTGCTGGCTATCAGCAATTTGTTGTCGGAGTCGGTGTTTCAGCGGCTGTTCCACGAAGAAGTGATGGTAGCGGCTACGGAACGATTGCTGCATGAGCGGGTGCCGCTGACATTTGAGATTCAGAAAGAAAATCAGCCGGCGGCGTAGAAGCGTCCAGGTTTTATATCGGTGCGATTATAGGTCGTGTCCCAATTCGGGCTGAACTTTTTCAAAATGGGACCGGGCGCGCTGGTCTTAGCGATTGCTCATAACAACTTCCTCATTTCTTTCGCGTTAATTCTCCCTTGGTAAGGCCCGCTGCGTGCGTTGCATTCTCCGAGAATGAAGGCCGAATTTTGTCCTCGAAAGAACGCCATTGCCTGAACTTTCGAAACCATGGAGAGACTCTTGAAAACTGCGACTTCCGCCATCTTGAATCTCGATGAATTATTGAATCGCGTGGACGATGATCACGAGTTGCTGGTGGAAATCTTCAACATATTTAAGACAGCGTATCCTGCACATCTGCAGCGCTTGAGCGAGGCGATCAACGGGCAAGATGCGCGCAAGGTGGAAACGGAAAGTCACACGCTGAAGGGCATGCTGCTGAACTTGTCGGCGGTGCGAGCTGCATCCGCGGCGATCACTCTCGAAGGCATGGGGCGCGAGCGGCGCTTCGATGGAGCGGCGGGATTGCTCGAGACGCTGGGATCGGAGATCAAAATCCTGCTGACGCAGATGGACGAGTGCGCCAGCGAGCTTCGGCCATGAAAATACTGATCGCCGACGATGATTCGCTCTCGCGGCACATGCTGGAAACAACTTTGCGCCGCGCGGGCTACGATGTGGTCGCCGTTTCGGACGGATTGGCCGCAGCGGACCAGCTTTGCCACATCGATGGGCCGCGTTTAGCGCTGCTGGATTGGGAGATGCCGGAACTGGACGGCCCAACGGTGTGCCAGAGAGTGCGCTCGGTGAAAGACCAAAGTTACGTGTATATGATTTTGCTGACTTCGAAGGGGCTAAAGACGGACATCGTGACCGGCTTGAGCTCCGGCGCGGACGATTATCTGACGAAACCGTTTGACCCAGACGAACTCAAAGCGAGATTGCGGACCGGTCAGCGCATCCTGCATCTGGAAGGGCGGCTGGTCGAAGCGCGGGAAGATATGCGCTTCAAAGCCACGCATGACGCGCTGACGTCGCTTTTCAATCGCGGAGTGATCATGGATTTGCTGGGACGTGAAGTTTCCCGCTCCCGGCGTGAACATGTGCCGACGGCGATCCTGCTGGGCGATATCGATCATTTCAAGGAGATCAATGACACCCATGGCCACCAGATCGGCGACGAGGTATTGAGAGAAGTTGCCCGGCGGCTGCTATTGTCGGTGCGTTCCTACGACTACGTGGGACGGTATGGCGGGGAGGAATTTCTCGTCATTCTCAATAACTGTCCGGCGGCATCAGCTCCCGGGCGCTCCGAAGAAATTCGCACAGCGCTTTCCGGAGCGCCGGTGGAGACCAGCGTTGGCCAATTCCCGGTGACGATGAGCATGGGGATGCATCAGACGGAGAATTGGGGATCGCGGTCGGTGGAAGAGTTGCTTCACGAGGTGGATATCGCGCTGTACGCGGCCAAAGAGGCCGGGCGCAACCGCGTGTACTATGCGAAGCGCGATATTTCTCCGGAAGGCGAGCGCATCATCCCGGCGGAAGTAGCTGAGATTTATCCCTGATGAGAACGAGTCAGCGCGTCAGAATTCCTACAGCCCTTTATTCTTAAAATTGATCTGACTCATCATTTGGCGCATGGCGGCGGTGGACCCCGGCGAACGGCGTTCCCGCCACTGTTCGAGGCGCTTGCAAGCCTCTTCGATATTTCCGAAAAGATGCTGGTTTTTGAAGGCGGCGCGCCAGGTGGGCACCACCGAGCGCATGCGGTCCCACAC
>DATCOK010000228.1:0-2060 GCA_036564765.1 Candidatus Acidiferrum sp.
CCGCGGGCCTCAAGTTAACACCGCCGGAACATTATGTTTCCTTGAAAATGCCCGACCATTATGTTTACCAAGAAAAACCCGCGGCCGGCTTGGCTGTTCGCCAACCCGAGCCGCCGGATCCGGCAGAACTGCAAACCCGCCTGCGCACCGAGTTCACCAGATATTTTCAGCGCGGCTATGCTGCTGTGGCCGTTCGAAACGACGCCCAGCCCGCTTACATTTTGTGTCCCTGGAGCGATTTCTAGAAAAATTCTCAGCGAAGAGGCCCCTATCCCTCATGAAAATTGACGAACTAATTCTCCGCGAAGTGCACATGAAACTGGTGGCACCATTCGAGACCAGCATGGACCGCGTCGATTCCCGCCGCGTGATGCTGGTCGAAGCCATCGTCGATGGAGTCAGCGGTTGGGGCGAATGCGTGGCGGGAGAAGATCCCTTTTACAGCCCCGAAACAGTGAACACCGCGTGGGTCGTCCTGCGCGATCACCTCTGGCCGCTCCTGAAAGGGAAAGAGTTCAACTCCGCTGCCGACATTTGGGAATTGCTGTTGCACGTCCGCGGGCACAACATGGCGAAAGCGTCGGTGGAAGCAGCCGTGTGGGATGCCGAAGCGCGGCTCAGAAATGTTCCTCTTTGGAGATTGTTGGGCGGCACGCAGCAGGAGATCAACAGCGGCGTCTCGATAGGACTTAAAGAATCGCCTGAAGTATTGGTCGCGGCGGTAAAGAAGGAACTCGACGCCGGCTACCAGCGCATCAAGATAAAAATTAAACCTGGGAAAGATCTCGAACTGGTGCGCCGCCTGCGCCAGGAATTTCCGCGTATCAAATTGATGGTCGACGCCAACTCCGCCTACACCTTGAACGACTGGGAAATGTTGAAACAGCTCGAAGGCTTCTACCTGATGATGATCGAGCAACCTCTCGGCTGGGACGACATCTGCAGCCATGTGGAGTTGCAGAAAAGACTCGACACTCCTATCTGTCTCGACGAATGCATTCACTCCGAAGAGCACGCCCACGCCGCGGTGACCATGGGCGCGTGCAAAATTGTCAATATTAAGATGGGGCGCTTGGGCGGCCACGCCGTTTCGCGGCGCATTCACGACCTCTGCCAGCAACACAGCGTGCCGGTATGGTGTGGAGGCATGCTGGAAACGGGTATCGGGCGCGCGCACAACATCGCGCTCTCCACCCTCCCGAATTTTATTTTGCCCGGCGATGTCACCGCCAGCAAACGCTACTGGCATGAAGACATTATCGAACCGGAGGTCACCGTGTCGCCACGGGGAACCATCGTGGTCCCGCAAGGCCCAGGCATCGGCTACGAGCCGCGTCGGGAGCGCATCGAGAAACTGGCCACCCGCACCGAGCGCTTGAAATAATCACGCCTGCTTGGATGGAAACGCTACAATGAGGGACTGGAGGACGCATTGACTACCTTACCGATGCGCCGTGGTGGAAGCGCCGCTCGCATCGCCGTGATTCCCGGCGACGGCATTGGCAAGGAAGTGACGCCGGAAGCACTGAAAGTTCTACGCGCGGTCACCCGTGCCACCGGCCGCTCCATCGAGTTCGTTGAATTCGATTGGGGCGCGGACAAATATCTCCGTGAGAATATCAGCCTGCCGGAAGGCGCCGTGGAAATGCTGCGCGACGAGTTTGACGCCGTGCTCTTCGGCGCGCTCGGCGACCCGCGCGTCCCGTCCAACCAACACGCTGCGGATATTCTGCTTGGGCTGCGCTTCAAACTCGACCTCTACGTGAACGCGCGCCCGGTGGAGTTGCTGCACCGGCGCCTCACGCCGCTCAGCGGGCGCACCGAGAAAGACATTCGCTGCATGGTCTTCCGCGAAAACACCGAAGGTCTGTATGTCGGCGTTGGAGGGTTCTTCAAGAAGGGCACCGCGGACGAAATCGCCGTGCAGGAGGATGTGAATTCCCGTAAAGGTGTCGAGCGCATCATCCGCTACGCCTTCGAATACGCCCAGAAAAAGGGCCTGAAACGCGTGTGCATGAGCGACAAGTCCAACGCCATGACCTTCGCGCACGACCTGTGGC
>DATCOK010000229.1:0-14708 GCA_036564765.1 Candidatus Acidiferrum sp.
CGCCAGTACGGTGTACACCTGCGGAACCGTTGGGCTATACAGCAGAAAAAGATTGAAGCCTACCGAAGTTAGCAGGATGCCGATGACGGAAAACACGTTTCCGACTGTGAACCACCGCCATGGCCGCTTCTGATCCGGTAAAAAATGATTGATCAGCGCCAAGCCGGTGAACATTAGCAGCAGTGTTCCGAGCCACCAGGTGATGATGCTCCAACGGAAGTTCACCGCGCCCAGATGCCGGAACTCTGTAAAGATTGCATGGGTGGCCCAGTGGCCCACAGTCCACAGGCCGAAGCCCAACAAGCTAAAAATCGACGCCACCAGGGTCGTTACCGTGGCAATAGCTCGCTTTCGCCAGTAACTGCGCTTGTCACTGCCGCAGCACGCCACACTCAACGCTTCCATCAGGCTCATGAAGCCCGAAGAAGCGCTCCAGATGGCCGCCAGAAGCCCAAACGAAAAGAAACCCGTATATCCCCGTGTCAAATCGAGAATGGTGGCGAAAACCACCTGCCTTGAGCGATAGGGAAAATAATCGGTAATCCATTGCGCAAACGATTGCCACAAGGTAGTCGATGGCAACCATCCCACGATGGCCGCCAGCACGATCAGGAACGGTAGCAGCGACAGCACGAAATAGAACGACACCTGCGCAGCCAGGTCCACAGTATTGTGGTCCATCACGCGCTTGAACGTAAATTCAACAACATCCCAAACGCTGCGACGGCCCAAATGCTTTTGCCAATAATTCGCGTACCAACTCTGCCGCGCTACTGTCCTAGTACCCATGTTCAGTACCTATGGAACAGCCAGTATCGTCTTGAGACACTGAGGAACTCGGTGTGTCTGCCACTCCGCATACCGACATCATAGTCAAACTCCGCCATGCCGCTTATGTAAAATGTGGCCAACATCGCGCACAATCGCCAATTAGCCGTTGCCATCAGAAGTGAATCATCTGTATACTTTTTCTGCATCATTTGATGTCCCCCACATGATGTTTGCTGCAGCTGCTCCTCCCCAGTAGGCGCGGTACGGAAATACCCAAGCACTCATAAAAATTATCGGCGTCGCTCTGTGTTTTTGGGCGACCGCCAACGTGGAGACCAAGATGAAGTACCCCGCTACATCCTTCGCCCGAAACTCGCGCTATGCCATTCCTCTGCGATCGCGGCCTGGGAATTTCACGAAAATTTTCTCGCGGGCGATGCTTACTGCAACATTTGTTTCTACGCTCCTGACCCTCCTTCTGGCCCTCGGTTTGCGGGCCCAGACCAGCGTCGTGACCTCCCACAACGACATCGGCCGCACCGGACAAAACACCGCGGAAACCATCCTCACTCCCGCCAATGTCAATGCTACCGCCTTTGGAAAACTATTCTCCTACTCCATCGACGGGCAAACTTACGCGCAGCCTCTGTACGTGCCCGGAGTTACCATGGGCGCGGGATCCGCGCAGCCCGGCACAAAACATAATGTCGTCTTCGTCGCCACCGAGCATGACAGCATCTTCGCCTTCGACGCCGATAGTAACGGCGGCGCCAATACCTCCCCGTTATGGAAAATCACGCTCTTGGATGCCGCGCATGGGGCCGCCGCCGGCGCCACGACTGTTCCGGCCAGTGATCTCAGTACCGTGGACATTAATCCGGAGGTTGGCATCACCGGAACGCCGGTTATCAATATCTCCACCAACACCCTTTATGTCGTCGGCAAAACCAAGGAAAATGGAACCTACGTGCAGCGACTGCATGCCTTGGACATCACCACCGGCGCGGAAAAATCTGGATCACCCGTTACTCTTGCCGCCCAGGTGGCGGGTAACGGCACTGGCAGCTCTGGCGGAATATTGAAGTGGGATCCCAAGTGGGAGAACAATCGCCCGGGGTTGCTGCTTCTCAACGGCTTCGTCTACATCGGTTTTGCCGCTCATGGCGACAACGGACCTTGGCACGGTTGGATCCTCGCCTACAACACTTCCACCCTTCAACAGACCAGCGCGTTCTGCACTACCGCCAGCGGTTCGGGATCCGGCATTTGGATGTCGGGAGCTGGATTGGCCGCGGACAGCGTTAACTCCGGCCGGCTTTTTGTGTCAACCGGAAATGGTGCATTCAACGCCATTTCCCCTTACACCAACGGTATGAGTTACGGCGACGACTTTATCCGCTTAGACGCCACAAACGGCGTGTTATCCGTTGCCGACCAATTTACTCCTCTCAATCAATCCGCTTTGAATGGCATGGATACAGACGTGGCTTCCGGTGGCGTCGTGCTGCTCCCCGATCAATCCCTGGGCGGTCATACCCATCTCATGATTCAAGCCGGCAAGGAAGGCCGTATCTATCTCATGGACCGGGACAATATGGGCGGCTTTAACTCGGCCAGTGACAACATTGTTCAGGAAGTGCCCGTCAACAATTCCTCCCAGTCCAATCAAACCTTCAAGATTCACGGCCTGTGGAGTTCTCCAGCGTATTGGAATGGCAACATTTTTATTTGGGGCAGTAATGACTCGCTGAAAGCCTTCTCGTTCGTAAACGGCAAGCTGGGAAATCTCGACAGTTCCAATTTACCTAACCCTACCTCGACTTCGGCGACTACTACCGGCTTTCCCGGTGCGACGCCGTCCATCTCCTCGAACGGTACGAGCAATGGCATCGTCTGGTCTGTACTCACCACCAACGTCAGCTCCAATGGTCCGGCCGTCCTCGTAGCCTATAATGCCACTAACGTCACCAACCCTCTGTATTCCAGTACTCAAAACTCCGTTCGCGACAATCCCGGAACCGCCAACAAGTTTGTCGTGCCCACCGTTGTGAACGGCAAGGTCTATGTGGGAACCGCGAACTTTCTCAGCGTCTTCGGTCTTCTGTCATCCAACCAGCAAGCGGCTATGCCGATCTTGAATCCCGGCGGCGAATCATTTTCCGGCTCCATTTCCGTTACCATGACCGACAGCACCTCCGGCGCATCCATCTACTACTCCACCGACGGGTCCTCTCCTTCGACATCCTCGAAGTTGTATACCGGCCCAGTCGCTGTAACCTCGTCGCAAACCATCAAAGCCATTGCCAGCGCGTCGGGCTTCTTGCAGAGCGCCGTGGCGTCTGAAACTTATAACTTGCTCACTCAGACGATTGCGCCAAACTTTTCTCCCTCCGCCGGCTCCTTCAGTTCCGCTCAACTCGTCACCATCACCAGCGGCACTACCGGTGCGAAGATTTATTACTCCACCGACGGCACCACTCCCACTCCGGGTGCGGGAACCACCTTGCTGTACAGCACGCCAATAACCGTCGGTTCCTCGCTCACTCTCAAAGCCCTTGCCACCGCTGCGGGACTGACCAACAGTCCCGTTTCTTCCGCCGTCTACACCATCGTCTCCGGGGCGTCCGGTGTCAGCTATCCAAGTGGCTTTAGTGCTTCAGCTAGTACCATGACGTTCAATGGCAGCACAGTTTTGAATGACACTCGTTTACAACTGACCAACGGTGGCTTCAATCAAGCCGGTAGCGCCTGGTCCTTGACCCCCGTCGACGTCTCCAGTTTCACCAACGACTTCGCCTTCCAATTGGAGAACGCCGACGCCGACGGCATTACCTTCACGATGCAAAATAGCGGCACCGCCGCTCTCGGCGGCGCAGGTGGCGGACTCGGCTACGCCGGAATCGCCAACAGTGTTGCCATCAAATTCGACTTGTACAACAACAACGGCGAAGGTGACGATTCTATCGGCATTTTTCAAAATGGAGCTTCGCCAAACATTCCCTCCACCGATCTGACCGGGACAGGCATTGATCTCCATAACGGCGACACCTTCTTGGTGCATATGACCTACAACGGCACCACTCTGGCCATGACCATCACCGATGGCGTGACTGGCGCCGTCTACAACAAAACCTGGACGATCAATATCCCCTCCGTCATCGGCAACAAGACTGCCTACGTGGGTTTCACCGGCGGCACCGGCGGCCTCACAGCCAGCCAAAAGATCGAAACATGGACTTTCCTTAGCAACGCGGTCAGCCAGCCTGTCGGTTCAACCGCTACTCCCGCCTTCAGCCCTGCCGCCGGGACCTACACCAGTGCCCAGACCGTCACCATCAGCGACGCAACCTCTGGCGCCGCCATTTTCTACACCAAGGATGGCACCACCCCGGCCACCACCGCCGGCGGCTCCACGATTGCCTACACCGGACCATTCAGCGTCGCCTCTTCCCAGACCATCAAAGCCATTGCCAAATCCTCGACACTCAACGCCAGTTCCGTTGCTTCTGCGTCTTACACCATCAGCTCTGGCTCAACCTCCACCGCCAACATAAATTTCGCCACGGGTTTTTCAGCCACCGGGCTGCAACTCAACGGCAACGCCACCTTGATCGGCAGCCGTCTCCAGTTGACCAACACCTCCACCACCTTCGAAGACGCCAGCGCTTTCTGGACTCAGAAAGTAAACGTCCAGAGTTTCACCAACGATTTCACTTTCCAGATCCTCAACCCCGGTGCCGACGGCTTCACCTTCACCTTGCAAGGCGTTGGTTCCACCGCCCTCGGGAATGCCGGCGGAGATTTGGGCTACACCGGCCTCGGCAACAGCGTGGCCGTGAAATTCGACATCTACAACAACTCCGGCGAGGGCGCCACTTCCACCGGCTTGTATATCAACGGTGCCGCTCCAACGGTCCCGGCGGTCGCCTTCGGCGGCGGCGTCAACCTGCTCTCTGGCGACCTGTTCAAAGTGCACATGACCTACAACGGTACGACATTGACCATGACCATCACCGACGCCGTCAACACCGCGCAGACCTTCACCACCAGTTGGCCTATTAACATCCCCAGTGTTCTCGGTGCCACCACCGCCTACGCGGGCTTTACCGGGGCCACCGGAGGTCTCCTCTCCACCCAGCAAATCGCCACCTGGTCCTACTCGACCTCCGCCTCTAGCAAGGCCGCTTTGGTCTATCAGACCGCCACGCTGGCGGCCACTGCGGTAACCTCCGGCCCGGTCCTGCAGCCGCTGGCCTACGCAAACTTCCCCGACGGCAACGGCGTCATGTTCCCCGCGACCGCCGTGGGAGACAACGTCACTTTCACCTTGAACGTGCCCACCGCCGGCACCTACGATGTGCAGGTCGGCTATAAGGCCTACTCCCCGCGCGGCATCATGCAAACCGCCGTCGGCGCCACGAACCTTGGCTCCGCTGTCGATCAATTCATAGCCGTCAACGATGCCTACAAAATTGCCGACCTCGGTGTCATGAACTTCAGTGCCGCCGGCAATTACAAATTTAAGTTCACCGTCATCGCCAAAAACCCCTCCGCCACTGGTTTCAGTCTGGCCTTTGACGACATCACCCTGACACCCCAGTAGCCGCAATCCACGTTCACAACAGAGAAACGGGGCACTCGGTAAATCCACCGCGTGCCCCGTTTTGTTTTTCTCCCTGAACCTTGGCTGGCCTATCGCTCTATCCCGGCGGCCACCGCATCGCTCTTCCACCCAGCAAATGCAGGTGCAGATGCATAACACTCTGCCCCGCGTGCTGCCCGGTATTAATCACCGTGCGGTAACCTTCATCCAGATGCCGCTCCCGCGCCAGCTTGGCCGCCACCATCTGCATTCGTCCCAGCACCGCCGCATCCGACTCCCCAGCCTCCGCCAGCGATCCAATATGCTTGCGCGGGCAGATCAACAAATGCGACGGCGCCTGCGGCCCGATATCTTCAAAGGCAAAAACCTCTTCATCCTCATACACCAGCTTCGCAGGAATCTGCTTAGCTGCTATTTTGCAAAATAAACAATCCGCGCTCATTGGCTGTCTCCCGCCTCCGGAACCCGTTCATCCACCCGCACTACCATCGGCGTCACGCCCTCCCGCGTCCGCAATTTCTCGCCAAACTCCTTGGCCGCTTCCTCACCCGAAATTTTCCCCACATGCACGCGGTAAAACGCCCCATCCTTCGTGTCATATCGCTTGATGAAGATCGGCGAATACACCGCATTCAACCGCGAGCGCATCCCTTCCGCCCGCGCGCGCTCGCGAAACGAACCCACCTGAATTGTAAAAAATCCCGCCTCCGGATCCATCGTCGTCGACAAAACTTCAATGTGCACCGGCACCACTCCCGGCCCAATTGACCCGATCTCCTTCGCTGCCGCATACGACAAATCAATAATCCGGTTGTTCACGAACGGCCCGCGATCTGTAATCCGCACCACGATCGACTTTCCATTGCGATCGTTGGTCACCCGCACCATCGTTTCGAACGGCAGCGTGCGGTGCGCCGCCGTCATTTTATTCATGTCGTAAATCTCCCCGTTCGAAGCCTGCCGCCCGTGAAACGGTGCGCCGTACCACGACGCCTCTCCGTGCTCGGTGTAGCCCACTTCCACCGGCACCGAGCCATCCTTGCGCCGCTTGCGGGCAGTCGCCGGAGGTTGAGCAGCGGAAGCAGTTCCGGCAGGCGGCGCTGCCGTTTCGGTACTTTCCGGCGGAGGCACAGGATTCGCCGCCACCGGTTTACGCGAAGCGCAACCGGAAATCACCGCCAAGACTAAAAAAAGTGGAATTGCCGCAACAAAAACGTTGCGCCGAAAAATTTCGCGTTTGAAGTCAAAGAGAAAGTAGTAAGAAGATTCCCGCCGATGACCGCTTAACCATGCTAGCCGCGAAGCATGCTCACTTCGCGGACTCCGTCTCACTGCACCTCCGCCATCACGCGAGCCACTTCCCCCGCGTTACGAATGAGCGTCTTTCCCCGCGGCCGCAGCCGTTTCGCGCGCTGCATTGCGCGCTTCCAGTTTTCCCGCCGCGTCCGTCAATAAATCCGAAACTTCGCGAAGAAATCGCGCGGTACGCTTCTCCGTCCCCGGCGCCACCTCTTCTTCCACATATTTCCGTAAGCGCGTCAGTTCCTTATCCAACCGCTGCCCAATCTCTTCGAACTTATCCATGTGCGTCTCACCTCGCCTTCCTTCGCGAGCCAGACATCTTCGCCGACTCCGGTATTATAGGAACGCCGTGTGCACGTCCGCAAGGAGGACCATTGGCGCTTCCCTATCGCTGGCAAGTTCGCTTGGATCGTTGGCGCAATGCGGCTGGCGGCGTTTTCAATTCCGGCAACGAACAACCGCGCCCCAAAATCTGTCCCGCCTGCGGCACGCTCGTCGGCATCAACACCACTCGTTGCCACCAGTGCGGCACCAACCTCAATTTCTCCATGGCCGCCATCAACCGCCGCTTCTCCGGCATCTTCGGCGGCCGAGCCCCCATCACCACCGGGCTCTTAATCGTCAACATCCTGATGTTCGGCGTCAGCCTGGTCCTGACGCTGCAAGCCGGACAGGGCACTGGTCTATCTATCCTCTGGCGCCTCGACGGCGAAGTGCTCTATCGCCTGGGCGCGCTCTGGGCGCCTGCCATCCTACACGGCGAGCCTTTCCGCCTCGTCACCGCCATGTTTCTTCACGGCGGCTTGCTGCACATCGGGTTCAACATGATGGTGCTGATGGACATCGGCCCCAGCGTCGAGGAAGTCTACGGCTCCGCCCGCTACCTATTTCTCTACACCGCCACCGGCATCGCTGGCTACGTTCTCAGCGCCTTCACGCCCTTTCGCCCACATCCCGCGCTCGGCGTGGGCGCCAGCAGCGCCATCCTCGGCATGATTGGTCTCATGATCGCCATCACCACGCGCCGCGGCGGGCCCGCCATGCACGCGCTGCGCTCGCGCCTGGTCTCCTGGGTCGTCTCTATCTTCGTTTTCGGATTCATCGTTTCCGGCGTCGACAATTGGGCCCACTTCGGCGGCCTCGGCTCCGGCTTTCTACTCGGAAGAGTCTTTGCCGACCGCGAACCCCGCGACGCCGGTGAACTAAAACTCGCGCAATCCCTCGGCTGGATTGCCGCCGCCGTCCTAGTCGCCAGTTTCGCCTTCATGATCATGCACTTCCGCGATCCCCTGCCATGACCTCGCGCAGTTAGCCACACAACACCACAAATCGATTCCCCCCTCTTCCCCCAACGTCATTTGCGTTACTCTCGCTTCAGGAGCGCACACCAACCCATCGCGCCCGCCCAACTCATGGACCTTCATTCCATCATCGTGGTCAGCCTGCACTCCCCCAAGGAAAAAGTATGGGGCGAACTGCTGGCTATCACTCCCGCCGGCATCACCCTGCGCGGCATTGACCTGAACTCCTTCGATCATTTCATTCGCGCCATCAACGAACCCGACGGCGAACGCATGGGCTTCCCCACCATTTTCTTCCCCATGAATCGCGTCGAGCGCATCTCGCTCGATGAAGCATCCGGCGCCATTCCCTCCATGGCCGAAGTCTTCAGCCGCAAAATCGGCCGCTCACTCACCGACTATCTCGCGCAGTTCGCCTGAACTGCGTTATCCTCGTCCACCATGCAAGGCCCCATCTGGACCGTACCCAACCAAATCACACTGCTGCGTCTCGGCTTCCTGCCGTTTTTTCTGATTTTGATTTCGTATGAACAGTACCAGTGGGCGCTGCTCGTCCTGGTTGTTGCGGGACTTTCTGACGGCGTGGATGGACTGCTCGCTAGAAAATTAAATCAAAAATCGCCGCTGGGCGCTTACCTCGACCCCATCGCCGACAAACTTCTGCTGTCTTCATCCTTCATCATTCTTTCCTTCAAACAAAAACTCGCGTGGTGGCTCACCATCATCGTCCTCAGCCGCGACATTCTCATCCTCATGGTCGCTGTGGTCATCCTGCTCATCTCCGGCTACCGCCCCTTCCCGCCCAGCATCTACGGCAAACTCACCACTGGCTTCCAGATCTTGCTGGTCTTTCTGGTCGTTCTCTCCGCCGCCTACCCCCATCCCAATTTCGCCCCGCTCATCCGCGTCCTAACCTACGTCGTCACCGCTTTCACCGTCTTCTCCGCCTTCCACTACTCCTTCTCCACTTCCCGCCGTCTAAGCCACTCCTAGAAAACGGAAAAGCGCCGAGTATCTAGGCGGGCATTGCTGCTGGACCACGTGACGGCAACAAAAGTTTCGGCTCCGTGAGGGATTGAACCTCATCCACACTCACGCCCGGCGCCAACTCCCGCAACACCAACCCCTCCGCCGTCACGTCCATCAGCGCCAACTCCGTAACAATGTGATCCACCACCTCCACCCCCGTCAGCGGCAGCGTGCATTTCCGCAAAATCTTCGGCCGCCCGTCCCGCGTGGCATGCTCCATCGCAATGAACACGCGCTTCGCTCCCGCCACCAGGTCCATCGCGCCACCCATGCCCTTCAACATCTTTCCCGGAATCGCCCAGTTCGCCAGCGTCCCGCGCTCATCCACCTGCAACGCTCCGAGCACCGTCAAATCCACGTGTCCGCCGCGAATCATGCCAAACGAGTCCGCCGACGAAAAATAACTCGAACCCGCCAGTTCCGTCACCGTTTCTTTCCCTGCGTTAATCAAATCCGCATCCACTTCCGACTCCAGCGGATACGGCCCCACCCCCAGCATGCCGTTCTCCGACTGCAGCACCACCTCGATGCCCGCCGGCACGTAATTCGCCACCGCCGTCGGCATCCCGATGCCCAGGTTCACATAAAATCCATCGCGCAACTCCAGCGCGATGCGCCGCGCGATCTGTGCCCGCTTTTGTTCGTCCGTAAGCATCTAATTTTCCCCGTCTCAACTTCGTCGCAGTCCGCTAACTTTTCCGCGTCGTGCGCTTCTCAATCCGCTTTTCATAACCGCGCCCCTGAAATATCGCATCCACAAAAATTCCCGGAGTGTGAATCCCATCCGGATTCAACGACCCCAGTTCCACCAGCTCTTCCACTTCCGCAATCACGTAATCCGCGGCCGTGGCCATCATCGGATTAAAATTTCGCGCCGCTTTCCGATACATCAAATTCCCCCAGCGGTCGCCCTTCCACGCTTTTACAAACGCGAAATCGCCGCGCAGTCCGCGCTCCATCACGTACAGCCGCCCGTCAAACTCCCGCGTCTCTTTGCCTTCCGCCACCATCGTCCCCACGCCGGTCGGCGTGTAAAACGCCGGCACTCCCGCGCCTCCGGCGCGCAGTCGTTCCGCCAGCGTCCCCTGCGGATTCAGCTCCACTTCCAGTTCCCCACTGAGCACTAGCTGCTCGAACAATTTATTTTCGCCCACGTACGTCGAGACCATCTTCTTGACCTGCCGGTTTTGCAGCAACAGCCCAATGCCAAAATCATCCACGCCTGCGTTGTTGCTCACCACCGTCAGATTTTTTGTGCCCGCGCGCCGCACCGCCGCAATCAGATTCTCCGGTATACCGCACAATCCAAATCCGCCCATCAACACGGTCGCGCCATCCTGCAATTTCTCGATCGCCGCGTCCGCCGAGGAAACCCGCTTATCCATCAAGCCTCTCGCCCAAAAAAGGTCCAATCAAGCGCGCGCGAGCACGCCGCTGCGTCAGTCGATAAATCTACAACGCGCCGCTAAAAACTCCGCAGCAACTTGTACAACTCATTCGCCGCCTCAAAATCCGCTTCCAGTTCCCGCGATGCCAGCTTGTCCCGCAACTCATCCAGCCGCCGCGCGAACAAATCCAGCGACGCCGACAATACTTCCCGGTTGGTCAGCACAATATCCCGCCACGTGCTGTACGGGCTGCCCGTGAGCCGCAACGAATCCCGCAGCCCTGGTCCCGCCAGCGCAATCGGCAATCCATTTTCATCCAGATGATCGTAAAGAAAAGATCCCAGCGCCACCGCCGCAAGTTGCGGAAGATGTGAAGCCAACCCCACGGCGTAATCGTGCTGCTGCGCTCCCAGCCACATCGGCCGCGCCCCGATCTTCGCAATAATCGTTAGCAAAGCCGAAACCCGCGGCTCCACGCACAACTCCGCCGCCGTCCGTCGCGCTCCGGGAGTCCGCATCGCCGGATCCTTAGCGGGAGAAATTTCCGTCAGATCTTCGTTGGAGCTCTGCGTCGCGCCGATCAGCGCATACGTCGTGTCGCGAAATAAATCCGCATCCGCGTTGGCAATCCCGCCGGACTCTTTCCCCGCCATGGGATGACCGCCTACAAAAAGCGCGCTACCGCTCACCGGAAAAACTTCTTCAGCCGCCTGCGTGATGCGCACCTTTGTGCTGCACGCATCCGTCACCAGCGCGTGCGCCGCCGCGTGTCGCGCAATCTCCGGCAGCACATCCAGCGTCGTGCCGATGGGCAGTGCCACGTAAATCAAATCCGCATCGGAAATCGCCGCGCGCAGCTCCCCGGAAAACACCGCATCCGCTGCGCCAAGTTCTTTCGCGCGCGCCGCCGCTTCCGGCCGGTCCCAGGCACTGATGTGCATCCCCTGCGTGTATTTCTTCAACGCCAGCGCGAACGACCCGCCGATCAGTCCGGCGCCCAGAATCGCAACCCTGTTGATGAGATGACCGGAGGACATGAATCAGGCGACGCGCCGCCCGATCGCCGGCGCAATGATCCGCAGCTCGCCCATCAACTGCGCGAACTGCTCGGGATCCAGCGACTGCGCCCCATCAGAAAGTGCGTGGTCCGGATCGTTGTGCACTTCAATCAATAATCCATCCGCCCCGGCCGCCACCGCCGCGCGTGCCATCGGCGCCACCTTGTCCCGTCGCCCGGTGCCATGCGAAGGATCGCCCATCATCGGCAGGTGCGACAATTTCTTGATCACTGGAATCGCCGCGATATCAAACGTATTTCGCGTGTACGTTTCGAACGTGCGAATCCCCCGCTCGCACAGCACCACGTTCGCATTTCCACCCGCCAGAATATATTCTGCGCTAAGCAGCAGCTCTTCCATCGTCGCCGACATCCCGCGCTTCAGCAGCACCGGCTTGCGCACTTCCCCCAGCGCACGCAGCAGGTGATAGTTCTGCATATTGCGCGCGCCTACCTGCAGAATATCTACGTACCCCAGCATCATTTGAATCTGCGAAGCGTCCATCACCTCGCTCACCGTGAAGAGCCCGAACTTTTCCGCGGCCTCTTTCATCAATTCCAGCCCTTTTTCTCCCATCCCCTGAAACGCGTACGGCGAAGTGCGCGGCTTGAACGCTCCTGCGCGCAAAATCTTCGCTCCCGACTTCGCCACGCTCTCCGCAATCGCGTGAATCTGTTCCCTCGACTCCACCGAACATGGACCCGCCGCCACCACCACCTCGTTCCCGCCGATAGTCACCCCGCGTCCCAGATCGATCACCGTACCTTGCGGATTAAATTGCCGGCTCGCCAGCTTGAATGGCTGCGTGACCCGCATCACCTCGCGCACCCCGTCCAGCAATTCGAAATCGCGGTGATCGAAATCACGGTGCACCCCCACCGCGCCCAGCACCGTGTGCGATTCTCCCGTCGAGCGGTGCACGTTAAATCCGCTGGCGATCAGCCGGTCGATCACCTGTTGAATCTGCGCATCTGTCGCGCCCTCTTGCATCACAATGACCATCCGCCTTAAGTGTCCCTTCTCACGTCGCTTCGAAATTTCGCCGCCGCATCAATCTGCAAATCAATCGTTCGAACTCTTCGTCTCCGAATCCATGGCCGCCCGCTCCGCAGATCTCGCCTCGTCAATAATTCGTTCGAACAGCCGCCGGATCGCCGCATTCGTCAACGGCCCCGAATTCGAACGCTCCGCATTCTGCAACACTTCCTTCTCGCGGTCCGGCTGGTACAGCGGCAGGTTCGCCGCCTGCTTCAGCTTTCCAATCTCCAGCGCGCAGTGCGAGCGCTCGTTCAGCAACTCCACCAACTTCTTGTCGACGTCATCGATGCGTCGCCGCCAATCCGCCAGGTTCATGGCGCAACCTCACGCCGCGACAATCCGTGCCGCGCCGCATCTTTCAGCACCCGGATGCGTTCGCGCAGCGTCTTCGCCGCCTCCGCGGTGCTCTTGGCGCGCTCAATCTCCGCCACCAGCGAAGAACCAATCACCGCCGCATCCGCTAGCCCGCCCAGCAACGAAATATGCCCGGGCAGTGAAATCCCGAATCCCACCGCCACCGGCAACGTCGTAAAATTCCGCACCCGCCGCAGCAGCGCC
The DNA here is from genome assembly GCA_036564765.1 of Candidatus Acidiferrum sp. GTDB lineage: Bacteria > Acidobacteriota > Terriglobia > Acidiferrales > UBA7541 > Acidiferrum. The sequence continues at coordinate 13,049 of DATCOK010000229.1, forward strand.
GGCAAATCATCCGGCAACGTATCCTTCGCCCCCGTCACGCCCGTCCGCGACACCAGATACAAGAATCCGCTCGAACACTCCGCGATACTCGCCAGCCGTTCGTCCGTCGACGTCGGCGCGCAAAGAAAAATCGTATCCAACTGCCGCGCTGCCAGAATTCCCCGGTACTCCACCGCTTCCTCCGGTGACAAGTCCGTGGCCAGCACTCCGTCCACGCCCGCCTCCGCCGCGGCTGCCGCGAATTTCCCCAGTCCCATCTGCAAAATCGGATTGTAGTAACTGAACAGCACCAGCGGGATTTGCGATTTCTCTCGAATCCGCCGCACCAATCCCAAAATCCCTTGTAGCGTTGCGCCCGCTTTCAACGCCCGCTCCGACGCCCGCTGAATCGTCGGCCCATCCGCCAGCGGATCGCTGAACGGCACCCCCAGCTCGATCACATCCGCCCCGGCCTCCGCCAGCGCCAGCACAAACTCCAGCGTGGCATCCAGCGATGGATCGCCCGCCGTAATGTACGCCACGATGCCCAGTTCGCCAGCTTCGCGTAACGCGGCGAAACGTTTCGAAATGCGTGCAGCTTGCGCGCCAGGAATACTCATTATTGTTCGGGAAAGCTTAGAGCAGCCTCGTGTACGTGTCCATGTCCTTGTCGCCGCGCCCCGACAAATTCACGATCACCACATCCTCTTTGCTCATCGACGGCGCTCGTTCCATCAATCCCGCCAACGCGTGCGCCGATTCCAGCGCCGGAATAATCCCTTCGCTGCGGCAAATCAGTCGCGCGGCCTCCAAAGCCGCCACGTCGGAGATCGCAAAATATTCCGCGCGCTTTTCATCCGCCAGCCAGGCATGCTCCGGCCCAATCGCCGGATAATCCAAGCCCGCGGAAATCGAATGCGTCGCCGAAATCTGTCCATCGGCATTCTGCAGCACGTACGTATACGTGCCGTGCAAAACTCCCGGCTTCGCTCCCGTGTATCCGTGCTCCGCGCCCAGCCGCGCCGCGTGCTCGCCTTCCCCGGTCCCGCGTCCGCCCGCCTCAATGCCGATCATCTTCACGTCCCGGTCCCGCAAAAAATGATAAAAGAGTCCAATCGCGTTCGAACCGCCGCCCACGCACGCAAATAAATGCGTCGGCAAACGCTTCTCCGCCGCCAGAATCTGCTCCCGCGCCTCCCGCCCGATCACCGCCTGAAAATCGCGCACCATCGTCGGATACGGATGCGCCCCCAGCACCGACCCAAGCAGATAATGCGTGCTGCGCACATTCGTCACCCAATCGCGCATCGCCTCATTGATCGCGTCCTTCAACGTGCGGCTGCCGGAATCCACGCCCACCACTTGCGCGCCCAGTATCCGCATCCGCGCCACGTTCGGAGCCTGCCGCGCCATGTCGTCCGTGCCCATGTACACCACGCACTCCAGCCCCAGGTGCGCCGCCACCGTCGCCGACGCCACTCCGTGCTGACCCGCGCCCGTTTCCGCCACGATGCGTGGCTTGCCCATCTTCACCGCCAGCAAGCCCTGCCCGATCGCGTTATTAATTTTGTGCGCGCCGGTGTGCAGCAAATCTTCGCGCTTCAAATAAATCTTCGGCCCGCCCAGTTTCTCCGTCAGCCGCTCGGCGAATTGCAGCGGCGTCGGCCGCCCCGCGAAATTC
>DATCOK010000230.1:0-3258 GCA_036564765.1 Candidatus Acidiferrum sp.
CGCCGTATTCGTGAAACGCCGCCACCCCGTTGACGATACGGTCCGCGCCCACTTCCAACGGATTATCGACCAGCACCGCCATGCCCGTTTTCACGCCCGGCTCGACGAACAGCGCCTTTTTGCCCAGATAGATGCGCGCCATCTCGCTGAGCGTCCAGTTCACCGGCGGCACTACCGAGCTGATTATCACGCCCCCGATGGCATCGCGATCGAGGCCGGCCAGACTAAATAAATTGCGGGCCAGCACGCCGTATTCGTCCACGGTCTGTTCGCGCGCGGTGGTCAGCCGCCAATTGGCCAGCAGTTCCGTGCCGCGAAAAACTCCCAGCACGGTGTTGGTATTTCCGACGTCAATGGTCAGCAGCATATTTTTTCCGCCGTCCGTCTTGGATAATTTCCAGGCTAACGCGCTTCGGTTACCTCTCCGGCGATGACCACGGTAGTCTCGCCGTTGTCGCGCTTCACGCGCAACAAGCCTTGCTCTTCCAGCCCGGCGGTCACGCCGGTGAAACTTTCATGGCCGCTGCTGACCCGCACGTGCTTGCCGCGTGCGTAAGTAGAAATCGTTTCAAAGCGGTGTACCACGCTGGCGCCACCTTCACGCAGCAATTCCTGGTAGTCGCGCTCGAAGGCCCGCAGAAACTGCACCAGCACCTCCAGGCGCGATTGCGGTTTTCCCGACTCCATGCGCAGCGAGGTGCTGGAAGCCGAGATATCCGCGGGAAATTTGTGCTGGTTCACGTTGATGCCGATGCCCACGATCACGAAGCGCACTTGCGTAGGCTCTGCGTGCATCTCCGTGAGGATGCCGCCGACTTTCTTCCCGCGCAGCAGCAGATCGTTGGGCCACTTCAAGTCTACGCTCAAGCCGGTGGCGGCCTGAATCGCCGCGTGCGCCGATAGTCCCGCCATCATAGTCACCAGCGGCGCCTGTACGGGAGCCAGCTTCGGCCGCAACAACAACGTGGCGTAAATCCCAGTGGCGCGTTCGGAATGCCAGGAGTGCCCGGCGCGGCCACGCCCTGCGCTTTGCTCTTCGGCCAGGACTAGCGCGCCTTCGGGTTCGCCGGCGTGACCGAGGTCGAGCGCTACGCGATTGGTGGAGTCGGTTTTGAAAAAATGGTAGATGCGTTTGCCAAATAAATTGCCGCGCAATCGCTGCCGCAAAACTTCTGCTGTCAAAATGTCGGGTACCTGCTCGAGAAAATAGCCGGTGGCGGTGCGGCCCTTCACTTTTACGCCCAGTTCGCGCAAGCGCGTGACCCAGCGAAACACCGCTGAGCGCGACACGCCAATTTCGCGCGCGATTCTGGCACCGCTGATGACGATGGTGCGGTTCTCCGAAAGCAGAGTGAGCAGATCGGAGACCTGACGTTCCGTGCTACCAGCGATCGAAGCGGAAGGGTTTTGACGGCGCGCCATTCGTTGTCCTGAAGGAAAAGTGCCGACCTTGTGGCTGCGCGTGACAGCTTACACTAACGCGAGGACCCATCGCCGTTGGGATGCAATTGCTTCAGACGCTCCTGAAGTTTTTGCAGTTCGACGCGCTGCTCGGCCAGCGTCGTTTCCAGGCCGCGAATGATTTTCTCCGGCGCGCGACTGCGAAAGGTGTCGTCGCCGAGTTGCCTTTCTTTTGACGCAATGGCCTTGCCCAGGCCTTCGAGTTCTTTAGTGATTCTGGCCGTTTCCGCACCGGCGTCCACCGTTTCCGTGTAGGCCACGCGCAAATCAAAGCGCGCGCTGGAACGCACCGCGCCGCCACCGCCAGTCAACTTGTCGCCGCAGACCGCAAAACTGGTCAGCGCACCGAGACGCTCGATGCCTTCACGCTGAGCTTCCACCATTCGCCGCGTAGCTGGATCTGTCACCGAAAGTTCCGCGGCAACTTTCTTTTTAGGGTCGATCTTCATCTCCGCGCGAATATTTCTCAACGCGGTAATAATCTCCTGCAGCAAACCGAAATCGCTCAGCGCGCCGTCATCGCGCCAGTTTTCCCGAATTTCGGGAAAACCCTTGAGGGCGATGGATTTCGCTCCGGCGCGTTGCGGTAACTGATGCCAAAGTTCTTCGGTCAAGAAGGGCATCAGCGGATGCAACAGCCGCAGCGCAGCCTCAAAGACTGCGAATAGATTGCGCCAGGCCGCCACCGCGCGCTCTTTCTCCGCGCTTTGCAAGTCCGGCTTGATCCACTCGATATACCAGTCGCAAAAATCGCCCCAGAAGAACTGATAAATATTCTGCGCGGCATCGTGGAAGCGATAATTCGCCAGCCCGTCGTTGACCTGCTCGATGGTGGTGGCCAGCCGTGCGAAAATCCAGGCATCGCGAAGCGGCACAGCGCCGCCGAGCGCGTACGGCGCTCCAGCGCGGATCTCCGGCGTAGCTAACTCTTCGAGCCTCGTTCCGCTTTGCTCGAATTTTTCAAGGTTCACGAAGAGAAAGCGCGCGGCATTCCAGATTTTGTTGGCGAAGTTGCGCGCGCCGGCCAGGCGGTCGTCGGACAACACGATGTCGGTGCCGGGCGCGGCCATGGACGCGAGACAAAAGCGCATGGCGTCGGTGCCGTACTGCTGGTTCAGCTGCACCGGATCCAGGCCGGTGCCCTTGGACTTGGACATTTTTTCGCCGCTGCCGGTGCGCACCAGCGAGTGTAAGTACACGGCGCGAAAGGGAACTTCGCCCGTGAAGTGCAGGCCCAGCATGATCATGCGCGCGACCCAGAAAAATAGAATGTCGTAGCCGGTGATTAATAAACTCGTCGGATAGTAGGTTTTAAAATCCTCGGTTTCCGCAGGCCAGCCCAAAGTCGAAAACGGCCACAAGCCGGAACTGAACCAGGTGTCCAGAACGTCCGCGTCTTGCACCAGTTTTTGCGAGCCGCAGGTCGCGCATTGCGAGGGCGTCTCGCGCGCTACGGTGACGTGTTTGAACTCCGCGCAATACCACGCGGGAATGCGGTGGCCCCACCACAGCTGGCGCGACAGCGTCCAGTCGCGGATGTTGCGCATCCAGTTGAAATATTCTTCGCGGCGGTTGTCGGGCACGATGCGAATTTCACCACGCTCCACGGCGGCGATGGCCGGCTCGGCCAGCGGTTTCATTTTGCAGAACCACTGGGTCGAAGCGCGTGGCTCGACGATGGTGCGGCTGCGCTCGCAGAGGCCAACCGCGTGGGTATGATCGGCGACTTTTTCGAGCAGGCCGTGGGCTCGCAGATCCTCAACGATTTGCTTGCGGGCCGCGAAGCGGTCCAGGCCC
>DATCOK010000231.1:0-3135 GCA_036564765.1 Candidatus Acidiferrum sp.
TGATCTGAGGCGTTATTAATCTCGGTTTCAAAGTAGCCGGATTCGATTTTTTTCATCGGCACGGAGCTCTCCGGCTGGACCATCCGGAGGTCGAGCTTCTGCGTGCGCGGCGCCCACACGGCGAAGCGCCAGCCATGGTTGGGCAGCGGAGTCGCACCCAGCGGTGGCATAGAAATCGAGTCACTCATATCGGGGGCGCCGTGATCGATGCGCGAAGCAGGCAATGATGGTTGCGGCCCACCTGACCGCACGATGCCTGCGCGAGAATAGAACAGTAGCCCAAGCCCTCCAGCGGGCGACCGTCCGTTCAGCAAAAATCAGCGTCAAAAGAATACGGTGTAAACAGTAAAGAAAACATAGGGTTTTCCCTGTAACGCTTTGTGCGGCGACCGAAATGGAACACTTCGGCCCGCTCGATAAATACAAAAACATCCGCGAACGCCGCCGCGCCATCTAAGATGAAGAATGCTAACTCCGATGAAATCCGTGAAATCCGCGGTGTTGCTCGCCAGTTTGCTGTCGACGTCCATCTTTCCGATGACGAGCGCAGCTTTTGATCAGCAACTTAGCGATGCGGCCATACACGAGGCTTACGTTCTGGGGCAGCGCAACGACAAGGCCACAGGCGACTTCCTGAACAATTATGTCTCACCGATTACCGAAGCGCAAAACGGAGCGCACATCGCGGAGATCGAGCTGCTGACGCCGTACGCGCAGATTGTGGACGACTCACGGCAGAAGATGGGGGCGGGGTATTCGGAAGAGCAAGCCAAGGAGGATTATCAGAAGCACGCTAATACCGTGCGAGTGAACGTGGCGATCCTGTTGCCGGCGGCTTATCCGCAGTCCCCGGATACTAAGGAGGCGCCTACCCCGCCTCCGGCTACGAAGCCGGAGAAGAGCGCCATCCAGCCGGAGAATTTCTGGCAGAATTTTCAGTTTCACGTGAAGCAGAACGGCAAAGGCATCCCGTCGAAGGGCATTAGCAACCATCCGATTCATTCGACCGGGACAAAGGATGCGCCCAGCGTGCTGGATGGCGAGAATGTGTGGCTGGAGTTTGACGCCAAGGATCTGGCGCCGGAGGTCACCGTGGTGGAAGTGCTCACCCCAGAAGGAAAGAGCATCAAGGCCATCTTCGATCTGAAGAAACTGAAGTGAGGACGAGGGGCAGCTTGAAGAGGCGCTAAGTACTGGTCGAGCGTGAACCTGTACTTTAGGCCGAGGTCGGGCCTTGAATGCTGGCCGCCGGCAACGGCGCAACAGGTTAAGACGTTGACTATGCAAGATTTACTTTTTTGCACCCAATTTTGCTATGCCCTGAAGTACAGGTGCACTGTAAGTATAAGAAGGATATGAATTATCCTTTGGCGCGCCAACTGCATTCAGGTGAATTGCCTGGACGGATTATGCAGGGGGATACCGTGAAAGTTTTTGTGGCAATTGCGCTACTGGGAGTTCTGCTATCGGCGGTTCTTTTCGGAAGTGGAACGCAGGCCATGGCCACGGTCGCTCGCTCGTTTTTCATGATCTCCACCGCCATCTTTGCCTGTGCGGCCACGCTGGGCTTGGCGTCGCGTTCGCGAATCTAAGTCGCCCTGCTGTCAGGGCTTGCCCGTATTGCCTGCCTACGCTCTGCCGGGATAGGATGCTTCCCCGAAGGGCGTACTAGGCCCAGTCCGGTTCTATCACTTATGACTCGGCAGGCAGGTTCGTTCGCACCTCTCTTGAACCACACTTCGAGACACATCCTGGCGGTAGCGTAATATGCCCGCAGTGGCCGACCCCGCAGGCCAGAAGTTCCACCAGGCGTGGGCGACGCGCGTCCAATCGTTGCGCAATATCCCTCCCGTATTGAAAATAATCTGGGATTCGAGCCCCGCAGTGGTGACCTGGGGCCTGATGATTCGCGCCCTCACGGCGGTTTCGCCACTGGGATTATTGGCAGTGGCGCGACTGATTATCGACGCGGTGGTGGGGCACATCTCGCATGGCGGGGCGCTGCGCAGCGATTTCTGGTGGCTGGTAGGGCTGGAGTTTGGGCTGGCTTGCCTGACTTCGATACTGAATCGCATCGTGGATTACTGCGACACGCTGCTGGCCGACAAATTCATACGGCACATCAGCGTGCGCATCATGCATCACGCTTCGCGGCTGGACCTGGCTTCCTACGAGGATCCGCTGTTTCACGACAAGCTGGAGCGGGCGCGGGTACAGGCCACCGACCGGCTGGGAATGGTGCAGCAACTCGGGCGCCTGGTGCAGCAGGTGATTACGACCGCCACGTTGGCTGCCAGTATTTTGCTGTTCTCGCCATGGCTGCTGCTGGTTTTGATTGCTTGCGTGATTCCGGCGTTTCTCGGAGAGAGCCATTTCGCCTTTCTAGGCTATGCGCTGGCATTTCGCCAGACTCCGGTCAAGCGCCAGATCGATTACCTGCGTTTTCTGGGAGCCAGCAAGGACAGCGCGAAGGAGTTGAAGCTTTTTGGGCTCAGCAAGTTTTTGACGGACCGTTTCCAGCAGCTTTCCGATGATGTGTACGTGCAGAACGTGGCGCTGGCGAAGCGGCGGTTGGCGGCCAGCGCGTTGTTGTCGACGCTAACGACGGTGGGATATTACGGCGCGTACGCTTACGTGATTCTGGAGACTATCGAAGGGAAGATGAGCGTGGGGACGTTGACGTTTCTGACCGGAGCGATTGCCGGAGCCAGCACCAACCTGCAGATGATTTTTTCGACGTTTTCGAGCATCGCGGACCAGTCGCTGTTTCTGACGGATTTGCTGCAATTTTTTGCGGTGAAGCCGACGGTTTTTTCGAAACCCAACGCGATCAAAACGCCGCGGCCGATCTCGCTGGGGATCGAATTTCGCGATGTGGGCTTTTCCTATCCCGGCGGAGGACGCTCCGTTCTCAAAAACCTGAATCTGTTTTTGCGACCCGATGAGCGCATTGCGCTGATCGGCGAAAACGGCGAAGGCAAAACTACCATCGTCAAGCTGCTGACGCGTCTTTACGACCCGACGTTCGGCCAAATTTTGGTGGACGGCGTGGACCTGCGCGAATATGACCTGGAAGATTATTCCAGCAACATCGCGGTGATTTTTCAGGATTTCATGCGCTACGACATGACCGCG
>DATCOK010000232.1:0-3398 GCA_036564765.1 Candidatus Acidiferrum sp.
TGCCGGAGTAGCTGCCAGATTTTCTTGGAAGTAAAAAATCAGGAGATGTCGGGAGAGAACAATGAAACGGAAACTATGGATGACGGCCGGCATGCTGGCCATGTGTGCCACGGTAGTAACCGCGCAAACCAAAACGCCACCCGCAACGCCGGCAAAAGCGGCGAGCGCGGGAAAATCGCCGCTGAAGCTGGTGACGAGCATTCCCCTGCCCGCGCTGAAGGCCGGGGACTTTGACCATTTCGCGATTGACCTGGAAGGCCACCGCTTATTTTTGACGGCGGAAGAAAACGGGAAGCTGCTAGTGTTCGATACGGAATCGAACACGTTGATTCATACGATTGAGGATCTGAAGGCGCCGCATGCGGTGCTGTACCGCAAAGAGTTCAACAGACTTTTCGTGGTGGATGGAGATGAGTCGGCGCTGAAGATTTATGACGGGCAGAGTTATCAGCCGGCAGGAAAAGTGGATTTAGCGGCGGACGCCGATTCAATGGCCCACGATGATGCGGCCAAACAAATGTACGTGGTAAACGGCGGGCGCGAAGCGAAGACGCCCTATTCGTTTATCAGCGTGATCGATCTGACAAGCGCGAAAAAAGTGCGGGAGATCAAAATTAATTCGAACCGCGTGGAGGCGGTGGCGCTGGAAAAGTCGGGACCGCGGCTGTTCTGCAACATCACAGGCAAGAATACGGTTGGGGTGATGGACCGCAGCAAGTCCGATCTGCAGACAGAGTGGAAGCTACCGGCGGGCGTGGAGCAAAACGTGGCGATGGCGCTGGATGAAAAAGATCATCGGGTGTTCGTGGTGACCCGCAAGCCTGGGAAATTGCTGGTGCTCGATGCGGACAGCGGGAAAGTGGTAGCGAACCTCCCGGCCGTCGGGATGGTGGACGATATGGCGTACGACGCGAAGCACAAACGGATTTTTCTGGCGGGGGACCAGTTTGTTGACGTGTTCACGCAAGAAGATGCGGACCATTACGCGCTGCTGGGAAGGACGCCGGGTGGATTTCGGGCCAAGACGGGCATCCTGGTGCCGGAGTTGAATCGGTATTACCTGGCGATTCCAAAGCATGGAGCAGCAGCAGCCAAAGTGAACGTCTACGAAGTGCAGCCGTAGACACGATTTTCGAGCAAATACGCGGAACCGCACTCGTGCGAGCGCGGTTTCGTTTTTCCACTCCGCATTGATCCACGTTACAACTGTGACCTCTCAAATTCCCACTCGAGTGCGCTGGCGGATCGTGGCGTTACTGGCGATCGTTGCCGGGGTCACGTATATCGACCGGCTAAATCTGGGGATTGTCGCGAAGTTTATTCTCGACGATTACAAATTTTCGACAGAAAGGATGGGCTGGATTCTTGGAGCATTCAGTCTGGGCTATGCAATTTTTCACATCCCGGGCGGATGGCTGGCGGATCGCTACGGACCTGGACGAGTATTGGCAGCGGCGATTCTGTGGTTCTCTGTTTTTACCGCGCTGACGGCGGTGGCTCCGAGTTTGCCTTTGATCAACTGGCTCGGACCGGCGTGGGCGTTTGCGGTGGTGCGTTTCACAATGGGGCTGGGTGAAGCGGCAGCGTTGCCGGTAGGCAATAAGATGATGGCCTATTGGCTGGGCGAAAAAGAACTGGCGTTTGGGACAAGCATTTTTCTAGCGGGCGTAGGCGCTGGCGGGATTGTGGCGCCGTTTTTTATTTCGTGGCTGATCCAACATTGGGGGTGGCGCGCCGCGTTTTTTGTTTCGGGAATCGCGGGTACGGTGTTGGCGGCGGTTTGTTATGGGTACGTCAAGAGCCGGCCGGAAGAACATCCGCAGGTGAATGCGGCGGAGTTGGCGCTGATTCATCGGAGCAGCGTTGCGCAGTACGAACCTGCAGCGGTGTCCGCAGGGCTTTCGGGCGTGCCGTGGGGAAAAATCCTGGCGTCGCGTTCGGTGTGGAGCTTGATGCTGAGTCATTTTTGCCTGGTGTATCCGGTGTACATATTTTTCACCTGGTTTTTTGTTTATGTGATGAAAGCACGCGGCATGACCATCACGAAGGCGAGTTTTTGGGGATCCGCGCCATTTGTGGCCAACGTGATTATGGTCCCAGCGTGGGGATGGCTGTCGGACCGGGCAGTGGAGAAATTGGGGAAGCGCATGGGCAGGCGGACGTCGGCTTGGCTGGCGATTTTCTGCTCAGCGGCATTGTTATGGTCGGGCAGCCAAACATCGAGCAACAGTTTGGCGCTAGCGCAATTGGCGATTGCGGCGGGATTTAATTTTGCGGCGTCGGCAGTGTTGTGGACCACGTGCAATGACATTTCCGCGAAATTCTCGGGCTCGATTTCCGGAACGATGTCGACACTGGGAAGTCTGGGCGGGTGGGTATCGCCAATTGTGACCGGTTATGTGGCGGCGAGATTTGGATGGACATATGCGCTGGACCTGGCGGCGGGGATCACCCTTTTAAGCGGTATAGCGTGGTTTTTTATTAATGCGGACGAGCCGATCTTGTCTGGCGAGTTGCTGGCTCCTTAAAGTCACAGCCGAGTTGGCGGCTAGCGCGCGAGAAGCTTCGCGAGCTGCTTCACATCAGGGGCGCGCTCGAGGGTCGCGACCGCTTCGATGATGGCGTCGCTTTTCGACGCGGACCAACCGGCAAATTCCGCGCAGCCGCGAAACTTTTTGTTCACTTCGTCCGTGTTCATGGGGTCGGCTGGACTGCCCTTGGCGAAGTCGGCGCGATCGGTGAGTGTTTTTCCGTTTTTCAAGTGCACGGTAATCAGTGAGGTCATCTTATCGTAGCCGGCCTTTTCCGCGACGGGGTCCACGTAGAAATTCACGCGTGAAATCATTTCTTTCGTTTCCGGGCGGTTGACGTAGGCGTCGGTGAATTGACCGAGCGAGGCCTTGCGTTCGAGCAAAAGTACCGCGATACAAAATTCCATGCTGAATTTGGCCTGCAAGCCGGTTTGTGGGCGGTGATGAATCAGAGCGTTGGGCATGTTTTGATTGGTGCCGACGTCAACTTTTTCCACGTCGCCGGGTTTGAGGTCATTTTTTTCGATGAGCCGCAGCATGGCGGTCATAGCCGGGTGGGTCAACGAGCCGGAAGGGTACGGCTTGAGAGAAACGCCGGGCTCGGCAAAGGTCCAGGGATTGCCGAGTTTGTTCTGAATGGCGGCGAGATCGAAGGTGCCGCCGTAGGCATGGAAAAAGCCGCGCGGAGCTTCGAGAATCTGTGGAGCGGCGGTCCAGCCGAGTTTTGCGAGGTCGACCGCGGCAACACCGTTCTCGGCGGCGTGACCGGCCTGAAATGGCTTGGTCATAGTGCCGAAATTTTCGCGCAGGCCTGCGGCTTCCGCACCGACGATGCCGAAGGTGAAGAGAGTTTCTTCGAGATTGAGG
>DATCOK010000233.1:0-10055 GCA_036564765.1 Candidatus Acidiferrum sp.
GGATCCCAGGCAAAACCCACTCGCGGCTCAAAATTCTTCTTGGTGGGATTGCCGAAGAAAGGATCGCCCAAGTGAGGCGTAGCATCGGAAAGATTTCGGAGCACCGCGAGCTTGCCGGCGGTTTCTGTAGGAACGGTGGTCATTTCGTAACGCAGGCCCAGATTCAACGTTAGATTCGGTTTCCAGCGCCAATCGTCTTGTATATAGCCGCCAACAAGAGTTTGGCGAAGGTTCCGGGGAGAAAGGGTACTGGCTATGCCCCCTTGAAATCGAGTTGGTTGATTGGCGTAGAACGCCTGCAAATTCGGAAACTTGAAAATTCCGTTTGGATCGGAAAGCGCTTTGATCTCCAGCTCCATACGCTCCACGGCCAATCCAAACTTGATTGTATGGGTTCCTTTGTTGACAAAAGCATCGTCATAAATTTGAAACGTATTCCAGTGATAGAAATAGGCTGACTCACCACCGACCCCGCCCAGAAATGGAGTTACCGAGCCGATAAATACCTGGGGTGCCGTCCGGCCTGGAAAGGTGCCCAGGGAGGTATCGGCAGCTTCCGGCACTAAAGCTTTGGCTCCTTGGTTGTTATCAACATTTTCGTAGTTGTATCCGAAGCGGACACTATTCGCGAAGGTAGGCTTGAAAATGTGGGTCTCTTCCAACGCGGCAATCTGCCGCGAAGATTTGGTTGTCAATTGAACGTTGTTAACCCCATCCGGCGAGGTATAAGGAGTTTTGTCGAAGAGATACGTCCCGGATAGGCTGTCCTTTTCCGAGATTTTATGATCGAGGCGGGTGGTGTAAAAATTCTCTGTGACTGCCTGCTGGCCAGCAAAGCTGTATTCTGCGATATCCGGATTGTCGGTGACTGGCCCGTTCGGCAGGTGGTAGAACGCAAGGAATTGTTGTGCGGCAGGATCGATGGTTACGGTGATGGGATTACCGTTGGAATCGTGGATCATACCGCTACGCGCCGCGACGGTGGGAACCGTAGTTACCGCAGTGATGCCCTTGGATTGGCGGATGCCTTCGTAGTCGAAGAAGAAGAAGGTTTTTTCCTTGATGATGGGACCGCCGATGGAGCCGCCGAACTGGTTGCGCTTGAAGGAAGGAATCTGTGGACCGTCGAAGAAGTTTCTGGCATCGAGGGCGCTGTTGCGGAGAAATTCGTAGACGCTGCCGTGGAAGGCGCCAGTTCCGGAGCGGGTAATGGCGTTGATGACGCCGCCGGAAGTTTTGCCGTATTCCGCGGAGTAGTTGCTGGTGAGGACGGAGAATTCCTGAATGGCGTCGACGCCGAGACTGCCGCCGAGAACGCTGCCGGGCGCACCGTTGGCATAGTCATTTAAGCTGATGCCGTCGAGACGATAGTTGTTCTGCTGCGGGCGCGCGCCGGAAATGGTTAGCTGCTGGCCGAAGCCGCGATTGCCGCGGTCGGCGCCGGACGAGAAGCTCGGTTGCGTCTGGATGGTGTCGACGCCGGGTTGCAGCGCGGCGAGATCGGTCCAGCTGCGGCCATTGAGAGGAAGTTCGCGAACGGTGGTGGCTTGCACGGTGGCGCTGATGTCGGAACTGGCGAGCTGCACGGCGGGGGCTTCGGCGGTGACTTCGACACGGTGCGATACGGTGCCAACGTGCAGCGTGAGATTGAATTCCTGCTGTGCGCCGACGTTGAGCTTGATGCCAGTCTTGATTTCGGTGTTGAAGCCGCTGGCGGAAATGGTGACCTGATATTCCGCGGGCAGAAGGTTAGCAGCGATGTAGAAGCCGTCCTTATTGGTGGTGACGGTACGTTCGACACCGGTGGCTACGTCCTTGATCACAATTTGCGCATTCGGGACTTCGGCGCCTGATGGATCCGTGATGGTCCCGGTCAAGGTGCCGCCGGCCACCTGCGCGCGAGAAGGAAGCGCGTTGAAGGTAAACAGCGTGAGCACGGCGACGAACAAATTCACAAAGATGGTCGAACGGAAACGAGGATACATAGATGCCCCCTAGTTGCGAGCGAGGCTATTCCGAAATGAACGGCGATGCCTTAATGGGGAATTAATAAAAATTTAGATGTACGAGTTCAGAATTTTGAATCAGGCGCGTAACGTCGCAGCAACAGTACTTGCAGGTAACATCACAGTGAAATTGGAGCCGGATCCGACGGTGCTCTGGCACTCGATGGAGCCACCGAGGACCTGCACAATAGCGCTGGCGATGGCGAGACCGAGGCCGCCGCTCTGATGCGGGCCGCCGTTGTTGGAAGAGCCGGCGCGATAAAAACGTTCAAAGATCAGAGGCAAGTCTTTTTCGGAGATACCGATGCCTTGATCGGCAAAATGCACTTTGATTTGCTCGCCGGATTGTTCGAGGCGCACGGTGATGGGGACACCATTGCCGGAATATTTGATGGCATTGTCGAGAAAGATGAGAAAGAGCTGGCGGAGAAACGCTTCATCGCCGAAGAAGGGGACGTCGGATTGAAGTTCGCGCACGATGGAGATTTTTTTGGCGTCGGCGCGCGATTTGACCAGTGCGCAGGCCTCTTCCAGCACTTCGTCGAGGTAGAGGGGCTCGCGAGTGAGACGCAACTGGCCGGCGTCGGCGACGGAAAGAGTAAAGAGGCCCTCGACGATATGCGTTAGTTTTTTGAACTCGTCATCAAATTCGCAAAGCGTCTTTCGATATTCCTCGGCGCTGCGCTGCTTGGAAAGGAGTAATTGAGTTTCCCCGTGCAACACGGAAAGAGGAGTGCGCAATTCGTGCGAAGCGTCGGTGACGAATTGACGCAGAGGACGCACGGAGGAATCGACGCGTTCGAGCAGCTGGTTAATGGTGGCGGCGAGGAGACTGAGTTCATCGTGCCGGGGACTGACCGGCAGCGGAGTCCAGAAGCCCTCGCGGCTGGTGACGCGTTTGGCCATCAGCGCGGCGTGATGAGTCAGCGCGGTGATGGGCGCGAGGCTTTTGCCGACGTAAAAGGTGGAGATGCCTGCAGTGAGCAACAAGCTCAACGGGAAGATCAACAGGGCAACGCTGCCGAAATTTTCGAGCGTGCTACCAAAACGCGAGGAGCGAATGGCGACGACGAGCACGCGCGGCTCATTGACCTGCTGAAATGGAAGCAGGGCCATGCGGACATGGCGGCCATTATCGAGGTTGCCGATCAGGAATGTGGGTTCCGTCACAGCAGGGCTGACGCCGCGCAAGTCCAAAGGTGCAGTGAGATTTTTGGAGCGCTGCAGAACAGTGCCGTCGAGCTTGAGCAGTTCAAAGTACTCGTCGGCAATATTGAGATTGTTGACGTCTTCGACGTTGGGCTCAGAGTCCAGGTCGGCAATGATGGGGCGGGCGGTCTCTTCCAATTGGCGATTCAGTTGAGCGCTGACTTCGCGATCGAGGAGGGCCCAAAAAGCGAGATAGGAAACGGCGAGGAGACCGGCAACGACGGAACAAAACAGAATAATCATGCGAAAGCGTAGTGATCCCGCTTTCATTCGGGCATGCCCAGGCGGTAGCCCACCCCCCTGACGGTGTGGATCAGTTTGGTGGCTCCGGCGAGATCGATTTTCTGGCGCAAGCGATTGATATAGACCTCGACCAGATTGGTTTCGCTGTCGAAGTGATAATCCCAGACGTGCTCGACAATTTCGCTGCGGGTGACGAGGTCCGGCGCGTGGAGCAGGAAAAGTTCGAGCAGAGCGAATTCCTTGGAGGTCAGCGGGATGATTTCTTTTCCGCGGGTGGCGCGGCGGCGATGGCGATCGAGTTCGAGGTCGGCGTATCGCAGGCGGGCGTTGCCTTTGTGAAAACCGCGGCGGACCAGAGCGCGAACGCGGGCGAGAAATTCGGCGAGGACAAACGGCTTGGTCAGGTAATCGTCGGCCCCGGCATCGAGGCCTTCGACGCGCTGCTCGACGAGGGTGCGCGCGGTGAGCATCATGACCGGAGCTTCGACGCCGCGCTGGCGCAGTTCGCGGCAGACTTCGATGCCGCTGATGCCGGGAAGGCGGACATCGAGGAGGATGGCGTCGTAGCTTATGTCTTTGCCGAGCTCGAGCGCTTTCTCACCGGTGTCAGCGACATCGACGGCGTAGGCATTTTCGCGGAGTGTACGTGCGATGAAGTTGGCGACTTTTCGTTCGTCTTCGACTAGCAGGATGCGCATAAGACCTTACTGGGAATCATTATATAAGAAGCGGGGCCGAGGTTATTGGATGGCACAATCCAGCGGGCCAAGACCTAACATTAACAGCGCGCCGGACCCAAACACCTTACTTCAAGTCGTTACGAATCACCTGGCCGCCCTTCATCACAAAAACCACGCGCTCCAGTTCGGTAATGTCCTTCAGCGGATCTCCGAAGACCGCGATGATGTCGGCGAACTTGCCTTTGTCGATGGAGCCGATCTTATCTTGCCACCCCATCATTTCGGAAGCTACGGTAGTAGCGCTCTGAATCGCCTGGGCCGGGGACATGCCGTATTTCACGAGGTAGGAGAATTCCTTGGCCTGGCTGCCGTGAGGAAACGGACCGACGCCGCTGCCGAAAGAAATTTTGAGTCCGCGCGCGATGGCCAGGCGGCCACTTTTTTCGCGCAGGGCTTCCAGGCTGTACTTACCGCCGGTGGATTTGGCGTCTTTCTCGGTGTATTCGGACAGCGAATAGTGATACGCGGTCAACTCAAGATAGATGCCTTTTTTCTTGATCTGATCAGCAAGAGCTTCGTCCAGGTCGATGGCATGTTCGATGGTGTCAACGCCGGCGTCGATGCAATTTTTCAGACCTTCGCCGC
Organism: Candidatus Acidiferrum sp.; assembly: GCA_036564765.1. Taxonomy (GTDB): domain Bacteria; phylum Acidobacteriota; class Terriglobia; order Acidiferrales; family UBA7541; genus Acidiferrum. The sequence continues at coordinate 4,784 of DATCOK010000233.1, forward strand.
CAAAGGCGTGGCAGGCGACTTTTTTGCCGTGGCGATGAGCTTCGTCGACAATGGCTTGGACTTCTTCCCGAGTGAAGGTGGGATCGCTGAAAAGCTTACCGTCGGGTTCGAATTCATAGCCGGCGGTGGAGTGGAATTTGATCCAGTCGGCGCCGTAGTGAATTTGTTCGCGGACGGCTTGACGCGCGGCGTAGGGGCTGTCGACGGTCTGATAGTTACGCGGCAAATTCACTTCGGAGGAGCCAAGCATGCCTTCGCCGGTGGCGACGAGCCCCATGGTGGAGACTTGCATACGGGGGCCGGGGAAAATTCCTTTGTTGATCACTTTTTTGATGTCGACATCGGCGTAACCGCCGCCGTGGCTCATGAGATCGCGCAGAGTGGTGAAACCGGCGCGCATATCTTTTTGGGCGTTTGCCAAGGCGAGCAAAGTGCGATATTCGCGGGTGTCGTTGATGGGGCTGGCGAAGGGCGGGCCGCCCGGCTTGATGCCGTCAAGACCGAAGCCAAAAACGTGAGTGTGGCCGTCGATTAATCCGGGCAAAACGGTAGCTTTGGTCAGATCGATTTCGCGGGCGCCCTGAGGAATGGTGGTGCTATCCGCGGGCCCGACCGCCTTAATTTTCTCTCCCTCGATGACGATGACCTGGTTTTCGAGCATTTTGCCGTTGTTGCTGTCGAACAGGTGTCCGGCGCGAATCGCGACTGGAGTTACGGGGGCTTCTGGTGCTTTGGCTGCGGGAGCTTCTTGGGCGTTCGCGGAAAAAACCGCAAGGAAAGTGGCTAAGAAGGCGCTCAGGAATATTTTCCGGTGATTCAATTTAAGTTCTCCACCAAGTAATTTGTAAATTTTCGGTTACCGGTATGGAACAAGGCTCGAACAGCAGATTCGAGCCTCATCCCCTCGACTACGCACCCGTTTGCTACAAATTTCTGTCGAGAACTTACTGAACCTCGTAGACCAGAACTTCGGACGGGGTAGTGTCGTGATTCGGCACGGCCACGAAGTAGCGTTTGATTTCCGGAACGAGACGGGCGGTGCGGCCATTGGGGCCGGACGGAACTTTGGCAACCAACTTAAAATTGTCTGCGCTGTCTTCGTGGTAGACGTCTACGAAACCGTCAGCAGCGGCGTAGATGCGCTGGGAATCCTTGTCGAACACCAAGTCATCGACGCCCTTGGCGATCGGCAGACCGGCAATTTCTTTGCCGGAAGTGGTGTCGAAAACCACGAGGTCTCCGCTGCGGCAGGCGACGAAGAGGCGATGATTGGCTTCATCGAGAGCCATAGCCACATTGGTTTTGCCTTTGGCGATGGGCCAACTGGCCAGAATTTCGTGCTTTTCGCGATCGATCACGTCGACGCGATTTTTCGCTTTGTTATTGACGTACATTTTCGGGCTGGAAGATTCGAGAGCCATGGCTTCCAGAGTTTCGCCGTCCACTTTCATCTCGGCGACTTTTTTGCCACTGGTGGTGTCGACAATGCTGAGCATGGAGTAGGTCTGGTGGACGTCGCCGCCACCGTTATCGATGTAAAGATACTTTGTGGAGGGGTCGTAGCCGATGGAGTCGGCGTCTTCGAGGAGCTTGACGCTGGATTTCAGAGTGTAGGATTTCGAATCGAAAATTTTGAGGTCGCCGGCGTCGCCGTCGGTGACATAGATCTGGCTCAAGTCATCACGATAGAGAATGGCGTGGGGCTTGCCGATGCCTTTGATGGTGTGCAGCAACTTGCCGGATTTCAGATCGAACACGAGAACGGAATGGGCGTCTTCCGGCGTGGCGAACAAACGGTTGCCCTTGAGGTCCACGGCGAAATGATCGAAGCGGCCTTTGATCTCTTCGGGCAATTTGATGGTTTGCACGAGCTTCAAGGGTTCGTCGGACCGAGCCGTGCCGGCAAATACAAATGCAGCCGCGAGAAAAACTGACAACGGTGTTTTCATTTCTTCTCCTAAAAATATAGAACCCAAATTGCATCCGGGGCGTTCTGAAGTTGCGGGGAAGCGCACCGGAAGGTTGCTGATTGGAATTTCATAATGATGCGGATGGCAAGTTTGACGGCACGGAAAGAATAGAGCATCCGCAGATTGTTTGGAGTTAAAAGAAGATTAATTTTCGTTCAGGTCGTAGCGGCAGGATGCCGCAATTTACCGCTAAAACACTGCACATTTGCGCTGTGGAGCGGCTGCCGCCAGGCGGCATGCGAATCCTCGTTGACGCACAAATTATCGGAGCGTAGCATCCGCCACGCTGCATAAATAATTTCTATTCGCAATTCTGCGGACGACTTTTTGACGACACCGGGCGCGGCTAAATTGCTTCACGCTAAACAGAAAATGAATTCTTCCAGTATTGAACAACGACCGACCGGCGTTCGCTGGCAAATTCTGACAACCCTGTCGTTGATCATGGTGGCGACGGCGTTTGGGCGATTGAATCTGGGCATTGCAGGCAAATCTATTCAGGAAGAGTTCCATCTTTCGAGTCAGGCGATGGGTTGGGTATTCGGAGCCTTCGCGTTCGGATATGCGGTGTTTCAGATTCCGTCGGGTTGGTCGGCGGATCGCTTTGGACCGCGGAGAACGCTAACGCTGGCAATTTTTTGGTGGGCCACTTTGACGATGGCGATGACGCTGGTGCCGTATTTTGCGCTGCGGCTGTCGCTTAGCGTGGCTTGGACATTTGGCGTGGTGCGGTTTCTGACAGGATTGGGTGAAGCGGCCAGCTACCCGAATGCGAACCGTATCGTGGCGTTCTGGACTACGAAGGGTGAACGAGGAATGGGAAGCAGCTTGCTGCTCGGCGGCGTTGGACTCGGCGGGGTGATGGCGCCGGCGCTGTTTGCGGCGACGATGCAGCGGTGGGGTTGGCGCTCGTCTTTTCTGGTCTCGGGAGTGCTGGCCATTGTGGTGGCGTCGTTGTGGTTTGTGTTCGCCACGAACCGGCCGGAAGAACATCCTCGGGTGAATGCGGGGGAGTTGGAACTTTTGGGGGCGGCCGAACGTGGGCGAAACAACGCTCCGCGCGCCGCAGTGAAGACGCCCTGGAAACAAATTTTCGCCAACCGTTCGGTTTGGGCTTTGCTGATCAGCTATTTTTTTCACGGGTATACGCCATTCATTTATTTCACGTGGTTCTTTATCTATTTGACGAAAGTGCGCGGGCTGACGATTGCGAAAGGCGGGCTGTGGGCTACGACGCCGTTCGTCGCGATGACGGTGTTGTCGCCTATTGGCGGGTGGCTGTCGGACCGCGCGGTGGAGCAATTTGGAACGCGGCGAGGTCGGCAGAGCACGGTGTGGGTTGGTATGACGCTGTCGGCGGCACTGTTGTGGATGGGGAGCCGCACGATGAACAACACGGCGGCGATCTTGATGCTGGCGTTCGCGGCGGGCTTCAGTAATTTTGCGGCGCCGAGTTGGTGGGCCGCGTGCATCGATTTGGCCCCAAATCACTCGGGATCGCTATCCGCGTTGATGAATACGTGTGCGAACAGCGCGGGCGGGATTGCGCCGGTACTGACGGCGTATATTGCGACATCGTTCGGGTGGACGCGAGCGCTGGATTTTGCGGCGCTGATGAGTTTTACAGCGGGAGCGGTGTGGATTTTTGTGGACGCAGGAAAAACGGTGGAACGCCCAACATTGAATTTGCAGGCGGTTGCCACGCCCGCGTTGAGTTCGTGAGAGACCAAGGAGCGGCGGATTGAAAAGCATGACGGCAGTGTTTCGAGAAATGTTGAAGAGCCCGGGAATCATTCATGCGCCGATCGCGTATGACCCCATCAGCGCAAAGATCGCGGAGCGGGTGGGATTCCGCGCGCTGGACCTCGGCGGTTATGCGCTGGGGGCCAGTTCCTGCGTTCCGGAACCTCTTCTCAGTCTGGAAGAAGTGGCGTCGGCTACACGCAGAATCACGGGAGCGGTGCAGATTCCTTTGATGGTCGACGGCGGCGCAGGTTACGGGGATGCGGTGCACGTGATTCGCATGATGCAAGCGCTGGAACACGCGGGAGCGGCGGCAGTGCACATCGAAGACCAAGTGTTTCCAAAGCGCGTGCACTACCACAAGGGACAGGAGCACGTCATTCGCGCCGAGGAGATGTGCGAAAAGATTCGCTATGCAGCGAAAAGCCGGCGGGATGCGAATTTTGTGATCGCGGCGCGCACGGACGCGATGCGCACCGACGGATTCGCGGAGGGGATCCGGCGCGCAAATCTGTATGCCGAAGCTGGCGCCGACATGATCATGATTTTTCCAAACACCGTTGAGGAAGCAAGAGAGGCGCCGCGCGAAGTGCGTGCTCCGCTGATCTATGTGAATAGCGAGGGGAACCGGCTGGGGCGGCCGATTTTTGGAATTCGCGAACTGGAGGGTATGGGCTACAAGATGGCGAACGACGCCATCAGCGCGATCACCGTGATGTTCAAGTCGGTGAAAGAGCTGCTTGTAAAGCTGAAGGAAACTGGCAGCACGGGGATGGATCAGGAAGTGTTTCGCAAAGTACGAAAGGAGATCGAGGACACGATCGGATTGGAAGAATACTACCGGATCGAGGAGAGCACCGTTGAGACCAAGAAATAGCCGTGCAGTCGCGGAGAAGCAGCGGAGAGTGAGCGTTCATCGCAAGACGCTGGTGAGTGCGGTTCTTTTGGTGGTGATTCTTTTTGCAGGAATTATCTCGTTGCGCAGCGGCGTGGCACCGGCTGCGGCTACGAAACCGGTGAAGCACGTTTTGCTGATCAGCGTGGACGGATTGCATGCGCTGGACCTGGCGAACTTCATCAAAGCGAATCCACAATCGAACCTGGCGCAATTGAGCGCGCGAGGAGTCACGTACACGCAGGCTTCCACTTCGAAGCCGTCGGATTCTTTTCCGGGGCTGATGTCCATCGTTACCGGCGGATCGCCAATTTCGACGGGGCTGTGGTACGAGGGCGCGTACGCGCGGGATTTATCGCCGGCAGGTTCGGGATGCAAGACGACCGGAACGGAAATTGTGTGGGATAGCGGGATCGATCGCGACAAGAAGCTCGCCGATGGAGGCGGAATTGATCCCGCGAAGTTGCCGCTCGACCCGAAAAAAGGATGCTCGGCCGTTTATCCTCACGATTTTCTGCACGTGAATACGATTTTTGAGGTAGCGCGACAGGCGAACCTGCGGACGGCATGGGTGGACAAACATCCGTCGTATGAAATGACCAACGGGCCATCGGGAAAGGGCGTGGAGGATCTGTTTACGCCCGAACTGGCGGCGTCGGGCGCG
>DATCOK010000234.1:0-2127 GCA_036564765.1 Candidatus Acidiferrum sp.
GCTGGCCGGACAGTGTTACGTATGCCGAGCGGGAAGCCGAGTATCTGGCGGAAGAGATCGCGGTGGTGGACGAATATTTGAGCGCGCTGGAGAAGGATGAGAGCGGTGCCGCAATGGTGCTGGACACTACCGGCAGCGTGATCTACGCGCAGAACAATATATTGATGCGCTTGCGGCGGCAGATGACGGTGGTGCACCTAGCGAGCACGGAACGCGAGCAGGAATTGCTGGTGCGCAGATATCTGAGCGATCCGAAACCGGTGTTGTGGCGCGGAACGTTTCACGTGAAGGATGGCGAGACGGCACGGGAGACGGTGGCGCGGTGCTATCCGTTGCTGATCGCGGCGCGGAAGAAAAGTTATGAAACGCTGGCGCATTGTTCGGTGCAGGTGGCGGAGTTGCGCGCGAGCGGCGGAGAGCCGGTAGATAGTTCGCAAGATGTTGAGAGGTTTCTGCGGAAAATACGTGAGCAAACGGAACGAGGGTAATTTTTTCGCGTGGCGCCACAAGGCAAAAATTTTAGATGAGATACCGAAGCACATCGCGGAAAGCGCCGCTCACCTCATTGCGTGGCGCGGTGTTGCGCGGCCTGGCGCCGGACGGCGGGTTGTATATGCCGGTGGAGATCGCGCGGCGCACCCCGGAAGAGTTGGAAGAGTTTCGGCGGCTGCCGTTCACGGAAGTGTGCTTTCGGGTGGCGCGTCCATTTGCCGGACCCGAAGTGCCGGAAGAAGTGATGTGGCAGGTGGTCAGCGAGGCGATTAATTTTCCGGTGAAGCTGGAGTCGCTTTCACCGGGGCTACACATTCTCGAGTTGTTTCACGGGCCGACGCTGGCTTTCAAGGATTTTGGCGCGCGGTTCATGGCGCGTTTGATGGCCTATTTTGTGCGCGAGGAGACGCGCACGTTGACGGTGCTGGTGGCCACTTCGGGAGACACAGGAAGCGCGGTGGCGCACGGATTTTTGCGCGTGCCGGGCATTCGCGTGGTGATTCTTTATCCTTCGAAGCGCATCAGCGAGGCGCAGGAAAAGCAATTCACCACGTTGGGAGAAAATATCACCGCGCTGGAAGTACACGGAAGTTTCGATGATTGCCAGCGCATGGTGAAGCAGGCGTTTTCGGATGTGGAGCTGAACAAGCGCGCGTTTCTTACGTCGGCAAACTCCATCAATATCGGGAGGCTTTTGCCGCAAATGTTTTATCACGTGGCGGCGTACCGGCAGTTACCGGTGGCCTCCGTGCCGCTGATTGTTTCCGTGCCGAGTGGAAATTTCGGAAATTTGACGGCGGGAATTTTTGCGAAGCGTATCGGATTGCCGGTGACGCGCTTTGTGGCGTCGACTAACGCGAATGACGTGGTACCGCAGTACTTGCGGAGCGGAACATTTGCGCCGCACGCGGCGGTGGCCACGCTATCGAACGCCATGGACGTCGGCAATCCCAATAATTTTCCGCGGCTGCTGGATTTGTGCCGGAACCGGCTCGAATATGTGCAAAAAGAAATCTGGGGCCACGGAGCGACGGACGCGGAGACCTTGGCGGCGATGAAAATGGTGTACGAAAAGTTCGGATATGTGGCGGACCCGCATACCGCTGTGGGAATTTTGGGGTGGGAGGCGTATCGCAAGGCGCATCCGGAGCCGGCGCAGGGATTGGTGCTGGCGACCGCGCATCCTGCGAAGTTTGCGGAAGTGGTGACCAAGGCGATTGGCGTGGCGCCGCGGTTGCCGGCGCGGCTGGCGCAATATTTGAAGCGGGAAAAATTGTCAGTGCCGATGGCGAACCGCTATGAGGAGTTTAAGGAATTTTTGACGAGTTTGTGACCGCAAGCGAAACCCTGAGCTTTGCGGAAGACCTGCGAACCGGATAAAAACCCTCACCCGGAAACCTAGGGCAGGGCAACCTCGTGGCGCTAAATCCACCAACCGTTGCGTTCGCTCGTTAACATTTGGCCCTTGCGAACTGCCCGGGCCTCGCTAGGCCAGCTGGGAGGTGCAGTGTGGGCAGCGCTTGGCGGCGATGGGGATGGCCATGGCGCATTGCGGGCAGTCGCGGGTGCTGGGGGGCGCGCCGGCGTCGGGTTTTTTGCCCCAGCGGTTGACCTGCTGCACGAGCAGGAAGATGG
>DATCOK010000235.1:0-1611 GCA_036564765.1 Candidatus Acidiferrum sp.
GACCAACCGGCCTCCCGACATCGGACAGTTAAATCCTTCCGTATCTATGATTTCAAACGACAAAAAGGAAAGTGCTCGGGCGGGATACGTTATTCGGAAGAGCAGATATGGCTTTCTAAAGCCTAAATTGTCAAAACTGTACGCTTAGACCGCCGCGGAAGCTTCGAAACGCCGGGATCAGGTTCGCCTGCCCGTCTCGCGTGCTCAGTGTAACGGTACCCTGCGCAAGCAAATTGTCGCAATCCGCGACCGCTTCCCAGCGCCCCAAGCCGAACCTTGGCAGCGGCTGCCTGATCCCCACGTGCAGGTAGGGATCAAGTTGAAAGATGGACTCCCCGTATTGATCCACCCTTGAAACCGCTACTCCGCTTATCCATTTGTAGCCGGCTTCGAGCTTGGTGTTCGCGCGCGGAACTTTTGCCGTGACGCTCGCTCCCAGCGAGTGCCGCGGAGCAGTCCGCAAAATGTCCCTCAGTACGCCGTTCAAGTCCTCACCCGGAGCCAATGCCCCAGAGAAGGCGTACACTGCGGTAACCTCTACGTCGTCATCCAGCTTTTCGCGCAACGCCACGCGCGTTCCCCAGCTGCTCGATGATCCGCCGTCGTACACAAACCCGTTCGAAAACACGTCTTGGAAATAATCGCTCGCCGGCAAATCGTTTCCGCGTCCGAAAACCGCCACGTGACGATTGTCGTCGTGAAAGCCCGCTACCTGCAGTTTGCCGCGCGTTCCCAGTTTCCGCTCCGCGGCTATTTCCTCGTGAAAACCGCCTTGCAGCACGGGCTTCCCGCCGCGCCACATCAACGTTGGAAACCCATCCAATTCATTCAGCGCCGCGGCCAGCGCATCATTGCCAGCTTCGCCGCCCGTCGCTTCCAATGGCCCCGGCCCGTTCGGCACCGAAGTAAAAATCAGCGTCGCATTCCAATCATCCGAAACCCGCACATCCAGTTTCGCTCGCGGCCGCAAAGAAGACGCCGCCGCTCCCAGTCCCACCAGCACATATTCGCCGCCGTAGCTCAATATCGCCCGGTCGCCCAGTGCCAGCGCTCCGCCTTGATCGATGCGCACGCCCCGGAAAGTCTGCCCATCCGTTCCAAGTTTCGCTTCGCGCAGCACCAGCGCCGTGTGCGGCCCTGCGCCCAAGGATCCCGTTGGCAGCCATACGGTCGCGACGCTTCCAGCCGGCGCATCCTGGTCATAACTCATCTGCCCGGCAAGAATCAGCCGGCTCGCCCCGCCCAGCCGCTGATCGTAAGCAAACGCCGTTGCAGGCGCCGACACCAGGTTCGAACCCGAACCCGGGTGCCGCGCTCCATCCGTAAATTCCAGCCGCGCTCGCGGCATCCGCGGTCTTCCGCGATCCATGCTCGCGTCCACCGACACGATTTGCCCGTCGCCCATCCACTCCAGCACCGGCCGCGTTGCCGACGCCGAACGCAGTACCCACTTCCAGTCGTCGCCTTCCACCGGAATATTCACCGGCTGGCGCCGCAATTGATCCAGCGAAGCGAACATCGACTCCAGTTCCACGCGCACCACCGTCGTCACGTTCGGAACGATGCGAATATGTTTTTCCAGCGTCGGCAGGAATCCCGCCAGCGTCACCC
>DATCOK010000236.1:0-1855 GCA_036564765.1 Candidatus Acidiferrum sp.
GTCTTAGGCTTCTGCGATTTTTTCCTTTTTTGTACCCGCGAGCGCGCCTGGGGTTCCGCGATGGTGAGCGAGGCGTCGCCGAATAACAGCAAGAAGCTGATAGCGAGCGCGGCGGTTCGAGTGAGAAAAGTGAACTGCCAACGGCGGCGATAGCGGGGCGGCACTCGGAAACGTTCTCGCGATCTAACGATGACTCGCGTGGACGGCGTAGGGATACTCGCCCAGCGCGTGCGCATCGCCATCGGCCAGAATCTCGACCATCCAGCGGTAAAAATAGTCCACCGGGTGGTCCATGATGGGCCGGAAGCGGCGATCGTACTCGCGATGAGCTTTATCAATGTCTTCACGCAGTCTAACGCATAAATCTTTATTTTCGCGGCCCTGGCGTACCTGCTCCGGGTGCAGCATTTTGATGTCCTGCATGGAGACTTTCGCCACGCGGTTGGCGCGGCGGTGCAGTTCCTGCTCTTCCGCGGAAAGCCGATTGACGTCAAAGTCTGTTTCGTCCGCAACTTCCACGTCGTCGGGAAACGGCCCAGGCTGCAGAAATTCCGTGGGCTCCGGCGAAATCGTGTGCGACTGGTACGAAGGCTCAAAATCAGTTTTGGGAGCCGCAGGCGCCGGCATTTCCAGAACGGGCGAGACGGCCGGCGGCGCGTCCGGCACAGCATGCAGTGCCGTCGGCGCTTGCGGCACCAGGCCTGGAGAATCAGCATGTGCCGGAGAAGCGGGAGCTTGCGGAGCATCTGGAACCGGCGCAATACGTGAAGACTCGGTGGTAATGGTGGACGCCAGGCGCGTCATTTCCGCTTCCAGCGGCGAGCGCGCGCCGGATTGCAGCGTCACGGCTACAAATCGCGACAAAACTTCCAGAGCCGCGGCGATGGAAGCGGCCGTCGACTGTGCACGCAACATCGACGGCAGTGCGTTCGCCGGTTTGGTGCTGGAACAGGCCGCAACAACATCATTGACGGCGTGGTTCAGCTCTTCCGTGGCGCGCTGGACGTTCTCGAGGTTTTCGCGAACCGCGCGCGAAATGGCCTGTTCGGTAGCTGTTGGCTCTTGTGGCATAGCGTTTCCGGAGCCCAACGGCCGCAATGGCCCCGTTTTGTGATTTTGGGAGTTACCCCGGTGGGAGTCAACCGCCCGCGAGTACTGGTGTGCTCAATTGTTTCTCATGCGCGGGGGCCGGCGAAGGCCAGGATTGCAGCGCGATAGCCACGACATGGTTCAATTCCGGCGCGGTGGCGCCCGCAGCGGCTTGCACCGACATGCCATAGATGACCGTGGCGATAAAGCGAGCCAGTGCCACGGGATTGGCGTCTGACGGCAGGTCCCCTTCGGCCTTGGCACCTTTCAGTCGCTCTGTCAGCGCGGCCTCCCCCGAAAGTCGCCGGGCGATCAACTCCTGGCGCATGGCCTTGGCTCCGCTGCTGACCGCCAAAGCGCCTTGAACCCAAAGGCAGCCTCCGGGATTCTGTGGACAAGTAAGGAGCTCCACCGTGCCGCACAGCAGGCGCTCGACCACCGCGCGGCTGGTGGGCTCGTTCAGGGCTTCCCGCGAGTGTCTCGCCGGTCCTTCGGCGTAACGGTCCATGACCTTACGAAACAGCTCTTCCTTATCGCCGAAAGCGGCGTAGAGGCTGGGGCGGTTGATGCCCATAGCTTTGGTCAGATCCGAGAGTGACGCGCCTTCGTAACCCTTTCGCCAGAACACTTTGAGGGCCCGGTCCAGAGCTTTGCCGGTGTCGAACGAACGGGGACGGCCCAGCGCTTTTGAGGGTTTGCGGCGCTTCATCCCCTAAGTATACGACTTTCGTACCCACCGGTACGAAATAGCGCATGTACCCAACGC
>DATCOK010000237.1:0-2671 GCA_036564765.1 Candidatus Acidiferrum sp.
ACCTTTACTGATCGGCAGCGTAGTAGCACATGCATTTACGGTTCTTACGTTGAATCGATCGATCCTCACAGAAAAAGTCGCACGCCGCGGGTATCACTTGAGTCGCGAATATGGCGTCGATCCTTTGGAAATTTTGTTTGCGCACGAAGTAATGCGCACTTCGGTGGCGGTGTTACCGGCAAACAGCACGGTTGGCGACGTGCACGCATCTCTTAATGGCGAGCACCGGCAAAAACAGAGGCTGCTGCCGGTGGTTAACGAGGATGGAACCCTGGCAGGCGTGCTCACTCGCAAAGATTTCCGCGATCGTATCCATCAGGATGGTGAAGCATCACTGCAGTTAAGGCTGGGAGAGTTGGTGCGCTCGAATGCCGCAAGGGTATTCGCGGACGAACCGTTGCGGGTAGTCGTTTACCGCATGGCCGAAAAGGGATTCACGCGCATGCCCGTACTTGATCGCGTGAACGGAAGATTCCTTGGCTTGATCTCGCTGGATGATTTGTTGAAAGCCAGAACCAGGCACCTCGAGGAAGAACGCCGTCGCGAAAGAATTTTGCAGTTTAACTTTTTTAGGTCCGGCAATAACGCCGCGACCGAGAAAAACATGCCGGTTACATCGTGACACTGCGGCTCAGCATTTGCTGGTACCGATGACAAAAACTGAGATAACTTCCTGAAATGCCGACCGCAACACTGCCAACTGTAGGTGAGACGGTTACGTTGCCGCGAACGCAGTGGTGGCAGACCCCTGCAAGCCACTGGCGAGCCTTGCGGGAACAACGCGAAGAGCAAATCTTCCTGGTCTTGACCCTGGTCATCGGCGCGGCCGTTGGCCTGATCGTGGTTGCCTTCATCTTGATCACCGAGCGATTTGGCGCGCGGCTCTATCCCGCGGGCGCGGCGGCTTGGCGGCGTTTGCTGGTCCCGGTAGTGGGCTCGCTCAGCATCGGTTATCTGCTCTACCGTTTTTTTCCGGATGCGCGTGGCAGCGGCGTTCCGCAAACCAAAGCGGCGCTGTGGGCTCGCGGTGGCCGGATTTCGCTCGGAACCGTTTTTGGAAAATTCTTTTGTACTTCAGCGACCCTAGCCTGCGGCATCCCCTTGGGGCGCGAGGGGCCTGCGGTGCAGGTAGGGGCGGGGATAGCGTCTCTCCTAGGGCGCTATCTCGGATTGCGTCCAGAAAAAGTAAAAGCGTTGATTCCCGTGGGCGCTGCAGCTGCCATCGCAGCGGCATTCAATACACCCCTGGCAGCCGTAGTTTTTGCCCTGGAAGAAGTCGTGGGCGACTTGCACGCTCCGGTACTAGGTTCCGTGGTGCTGGCCTCCGCCACCTCCTGGGGTATGCTGCGAATGCTATTGGGCAACGACCCGCTCTTCCAAGTGCCCCAGTATCAACTGATCCATCCCGGCGAACTGGCCATCTACGCGGTGCTGGGAGTCCTTGGCGGGTTCATCTCCGCAGCCTTTACCCGACTGTTGCTGTGGATGCGTGTCTGGTTCTTGTCTCGGCCCAGAAAAGTAGCGTGGTTTCAGCCCGTAGCCGGAGGTTTGACCGTCGGCATCATGGCTTGCTTCGTGCCGCAAATTTTGGGCGTCGGTTACAAATACGTCGGCGCCGTTCTCAACGGCGGAATGGCTCTGAAACTGATGATCTTGCTGCTGGTGCTCAAGCTGTTCGCCGTGACCATCAGCTACGCTTCGGGAAACGCGGGTGGAATCTTCGGTCCCAGCTTGTTCCTGGGCGCCATGCTCGGCGGAATCGTCGGAACCGTCGCGCAGCATTTTGCGCCGGGTTATGTAGCCAACCCAGGCGCGTACGCCTTGGTAGGCATGGGTACAGCCTTCGCCGGCATCGTCCGCGCCCCCATGACCTCCGTGCTCATGATTTTCGAAATTACGCGGGACTATGCCGTGATCGTCCCGCTCATGATTTCTAATCTCGTCAGTTTTTTTATTTCCTCGCGGTTCCAGCATGAGCCCATCTACGAAGTACTCGCACAACAGGACGGTATCCATCTACCGACGGCTGGGTCGCGGTTACAGGAAGGCCAGCGGCAGGTTTACCAGGCTATGCATGCCGCCACGGAGGTTGTGGACGCCAATGGCACGATTCAGAATGCGCTCGACAAAATATCTGCAAGCAGCGTGCACGCCTGGCCGGCCTGCGATGAATCCGGCGTGGTCGGCATGATCACGCTGAGCCGCCTGCAAATAGCGCTGACCGAGGGCGCGACCGAGCAACGCGTAACTGAAATTTTGAGGGATGGCGACTTTCCGCACGTTCACATGGATCATTCCCTCAACATGGCGCTGGATCGCATGGGTTCCAGCCAGTTGGATGTGCTCCCGGTAGTCAGTCGCGCAAACATCCGCAAGCTCGAAGGCATCATCACGCTGCAGGACGTGCTAAAGCTTTACGGCGTCGGTCCACGCGAAACCACTGTGGCCTCGGGCGAGCCCGCCATCGCTTCCTCACAGCACTAGGGCTTCAATAGCGGGAGCGGACCACCGCACATCCTCGTCCGTCGCAGAACAGTGCGTCGCGTGATACCTCTAGCGTATCGTAATTAATTAGTTTATGCTGCGTGGCGGCCCGCAACCTTACGGCGCGTCCATTAGCAGATCGATCCCGTCTGTTCGGCGGCAGTGTCACACCCATGCTATTTAAGAC
>DATCOK010000238.1:0-2643 GCA_036564765.1 Candidatus Acidiferrum sp.
CTCAGGATGGAACCTTTTTCCAGATTTGAATACATCACACGCTTCAAGCCAAGCGTGGTGTCGCCGACACCTCCGTACCAGGCGTGGTTCTGATCCTGGAAATTGAGGGGAACATCCACTTCGATTTGATTGTATTTGCCGAAACGCTGCTCGTGGATGATGTGGCTGACGATTCCCGGCGCGCCCTGGGCGTTGAACGTCGAAGAGATGACTACTTCGTCTTCCGGAAAAGCTTTTTCGGTGACGATGGCGCGCGGAAGATTCATTTCACCGCGGGGCCATTTGGATTCCTTGCAGAAACCGCGCATGTATTCAACGACCTGGTCAATCTGCTTGGGGGTCAGCAGCTCCTTGAAGGACGGCATGATGTGCGAAAAGCCGCGATAGTTGCCACCGTTTGCGATGACGGCCTTCCAGGCGTAATTGTCTTCCGGAGTGGTTTGATCGCATTTGGTGAAGTCTGGAAAGGTACGCGGCGGTTCGAATCCCGCGATGGTTTTCGGCGTACCGGCTCCGTCGGAGCCATGGCAGGCAATGCAGCCGGATTTGTAGATTGCTTCGCCGGATTCTAAATGCAGCGAGGAGCGAGCGTCGCTTTGGCCGAGTAGCATACCGCCGGCGGCGCAAATAAGTGCGGCTGCTGAAAAAAGAAGGGCCGCTGAGCGACTTACACCGTGCACCGATTTATTCTCCACGCGCGGGCATCCCAGGGTCCTGTTGGCACAGACATGGACTCGCATCCGCCAAATGACTTCGTGTTGCTTCGAAGTTATCAGTATAAGCGCCGCAGGCGCAGGGTTCGCGATACTTAATAAAACTTAATTTTAACTTGCGCACACTTTATTGACGCGAACCGGGAATGCCAGTCAAATCGCGGACAGAGATCGAATTCGTGTCTCATTCGGCGAGCGCTTTATGTGCAAGGTGAATCGATATGGATCCTTCGCCTACCGCGGAAGCGACGCGTTTCACATTTCCAGACCGGACATCGCCGACAGCCAGTACGCCCGGTCGACTGGTTTCCAGAAGATAAGGGTGGCGCTCGAGCGGCCACTCAAATTTGACCAAATCTTCCTCCGTCAAATCCGATCCGGTGCGCACAAATCCTTTTTCATCGAGGGCCACACAGCCGTCCAGCCACTGGGTGTTGGGACTCGCGCCGGTCATCAAGAAAATGTGGCGCATGTTCCGCGTTTCAGAGATTCCGGTATTTTTGTCGCACCAGCGCACTCGCTCTAGATGGGTCTCGCCTTCGAGCGCCTCGATCTCCGTGCATTTGTGCAAGGTGATCTTGGTGCTCTCTTCAATGCGACGAATCAGGTAGCGTGACATCGAATCGGCTAACCCGTTCGAACGCACCAGCATGTGCACATGCTTGACGGTCTCGGAGAGAAACACCGCAGCTTGGCCGGCGGAGTTACCACCGCCCACCACGATAACTTCCTCATCGCCACACATCTGCGACTCAATAAACGTTGCACCGAAGTAGATGCCCATGCCTTCGAAGGCGCTCACATTCTTAAGCGGCAGCTTGCGATATTGCGCGCCGGTGGCGATCACTACAGTTTTACCCGCCACCGCGTGGCCGTCGTCGATTTCAATCTTGTAAGGGCGCCTGCCGCTTAGCTTGACCGCACTGCGCGCCACGATCAGTTTGGCCCCAAATTTTTGCGCCTGGGCGTAAGCCCTGCCCGCAAGGTTCTGCCCGGAGATGCCGGTCGGGAAGCCCAGATAGTTTTCAATCTTCGAACTGGAGCCAGCTTGGCCGCCGGGCGCGGTAGTTTCGATCACCAGAACGTCAAGGCCTTCCGAGGCGGCGTACACGGCGGCGGCCAACCCGGCCGGGCCGGCACCGGCCACGACGACATCGAACACGGTCGTCTCGTCAATCTTGGGATTCAGGCCGAGACAGTCCGCGACCGCTTGATTGCTGGGATTGCGTAGAACTTTCTTACTGCGGCAAATCAGCACGGGGATTTCATCGACGCGCACGCTGAAGCGGTCCAGAAGTTCTTGCACCCCTTCATCTTTGTCGAGATCCATATAGTGATAGGGGTGGCTGTTGCGCGTAAGAAATTCCTTGATACGGAGCGTGCCGGAGGAATGGGGGGAGCCGATGAGCACGACGTCGCCAGCGTGCTGAGCAATGAGTTCCAGGCGACGCATGATGAAGGAGGTCATCAGCACCTGGCTGAGGTTCACGTCGTTCTGCACCAGTTTCTGCATGGCGTCACGATCCATTTCGATGACGTCGCCCGCGATGCCCATGCGCGCGCAGACCAGCGAGCGCCGTCCGGTGAGCATGTTGAGTTCGCCGGTGAATTCACCAGGCTCATGCTGCACGATGGTGATTTCACCGTGCTCGGTTGGCTGCACGATGTCGAGGCGGCCGCTGATGACCACGAAAAATGGCGCCGAAGCGTCGCCCTGATTGATGAGGATTTGGTCTTTAGCGACGTGGTGACGGCAGCCTACTGCCGTGACGCGTTCCAACTGCGCTTCAGAAAGCTTCGGGAATAATTGTTCGCGGCGCTCCGGCGAAAGCGGCGCCAGCGAGGTTCTTTCGGTCATAGATTCCGCTCCGTGAGTCACAATTGGATGCGCGAAAGGGGCCAAACGACATACGGGATATGAGGTTAACGC
>DATCOK010000239.1:0-1571 GCA_036564765.1 Candidatus Acidiferrum sp.
GCGTATTGCGGTCCACCGCGTGATAAGCCGCCTTCGACTCCGCCACCAGCTTGCCGGTATGGTTTTCATAGATCCCCAGGATCAAAAACGGAATGGCCGTAGCCGCCGCCCAAATCTTCGCCTTGCGCGGGATTTTCGATTCCGGTTCCCAGCGAAACAGTTGCGTCGAGACAAAAAAAGTCGCCACAGCCCAAAATAACAACGCTCCCACGCTCAGCGACATATCTTTCAACGATACCGAGAAATAAATCGCCCGCTGTAGACTGTTCACCAAGTAGGTCGCCGGAAGAAACACTCCCACACGTTGTACCACCGCCGGCAATGAAGGTATCGGCACCGTTGCCCCGGAAAGAAAAATCAGTGGCAGCCACAGCAACTGGTTGATCACTTGGGTTTCCTGCATGGTATTGGTGACGCTGGCCACCACCAGCCCCAGAGACGCGAACGAAATCGTGCCCACCGTCACCAGCACAAACGCGGTAAGCAAATTGCCAAAACTATGCACGTGAAATGCCAGTCGCGCGAAGAGAAACTCGATCAGCACCGTCGGCAGCGTCAACACATAGTTCGCCACAATACTGGACGCTAGCATGTCCGATGCGGTCACCGGCGTTACATGAAAGCGCCGCAGAATCCCTTGCTCGCGGAACATCACCAGTGCCGCGCTCAAGCCCCAGAAACTGCCCATCACCGTCAAGCCAATCACCGGCCCCAGCAAGTATTTCACCGTGTCCGGTACACCCTTGGCGAACACCCCGGCGTACAAAAAGAAAAATCCAAACGGCATGACCACGCTGAAAAACAAAAACATTTTGTTGCGAATGGTCAGCTGGATGCGCATACGCGTCAGCGCCAGAAAGTTTTTCAATCCCGTAACCTCCGGCCGGTCAGCTCGATGAACACGTCTTCCAGCGAGGGGGTGGCAATCTCCAGCGAAACCAGTTCGTTGCTTTGCGCCTCCAGGTACTTCACCAGCGACACAATCGCCTGCGGCGGCCGCTGGCAGTGCAGTATGTAACTCTCACCCAGCATCCGGCACTCTGTCACGCCTTCTAGATTTTTCAGCGCCTCTTGCGGTTCCGTGCGCGCCAGTCGTACTTCCAATCGCGTTTTATCGCCCGACCGCTCCTTCAACTCCCTTGGTGTGCCCTGCGCAATCACCATCCCGTGATCCACAATGGCCACCCGATCGCAAAGCCTTTCGGCCTCTTCAATGTAATGCGTGGTCATCACAATGGTCTTTTTCTCGTTCCGCAGCTCCGCGATGATGTCATAAATTTCGCGTCGCACTTGCGGGTCGAGTCCCGAAGTAGGCTCATCGAAAAAGAGAACTTTCGGATCGTTCACCAGCGCCATCGCCAGCGCCAGCCGCTGTTTCTGTCCGCCGGAAAGTTGGCTGTAAAACGTGTTGCGTTTTTCTTCCAGCCCGAAACGCTTCAGCAACTCTTCCGGGCGCCGCCCGCGCCGGTAGAAACTCCCGAATAACCGCAGCGCTTCAATTACGCGCAATTTCTCCGGCAGGGAAGTAGCCTGCAACGCCGCGCCAATTTCGTGCTTCAGTTCCTGTGGAC
>DATCOK010000240.1:0-6950 GCA_036564765.1 Candidatus Acidiferrum sp.
GTGTTGTACTGCTCTTGGATGCGGATACCGGTGACGCGCCGCAAAACGTCGAGTTTATCGGTCAGTTCCTGGAACTGCACCAGCTCGACCTGCCACGGCCGCTTTTGCTGCTCCAGGATGGCTTGCAGGGATACTGCGGCGTTGCGGTGCCCGCCGCCGGCGTCGTGAAACACGATGTGGATTTTCTTTGCCGCGGCGCTCATCCAGCGCAGTTTGCCAGTTTCATGAGCAGATTGTTACACAGACTTTTCGGCAAGCGGAGGGGCACGCTGCACCCCATGTGGATAACAACACTAAAGTCTCTGTGTTCAAATAGTTCCATAAGCACATTCATACACATTTAGCAGCCTCTTCACCGGCTGTTCATATCGTTGCGAAACCATTCCGGCATGCGCTGCGACCTACACGTTCACTCGGTAGCTTCCGGAATGTCCAGCACCCCGGTTCTGAAACTGTTTTGCCGGGAATCGTACAACGACTCCACGGAACTTTATCAGCGGCTGAAATCGCGCGGCATGGGCATCGTGACCATGACCGACCACGACGCCATCGACGCCGCCGAAGCATTGCGCAGGTATCCGGATTTTTTTCTGAGCGAAGAGGTGACCGTGCGCATGCCCAGCGGCACGGAGATTCACCTCGGCGTCTATGACATTCGCGAGCGCGATCATGTGGAGATCCAGCGGCGGCGGAACGATTTCATCGCCCTAGTGATGTACCTGAGCGAACGCAAACTGTTTTTCAGCGTAAATCATGTTTTTTCGGGGCTGACCGGACGCCGCGAACTGCGCGACTTCGACTGGTTCGCGTCCTACGTTCCGGCGCTCGAGACCCGCAACGGCCAGATGAGCGTGAAAGCCAACCAAGCCGCGGAAAATCTGGCGAAGCGCTTCGAGAAAGTGGCCATTGCCGGAAGCGATCCGCACGCGCCCGCCGGAGCCGGGTTGACGCACACGGAGGTTCCAAGAGCGCGCACCGTCGACGACTTTTTCTTTGGCTCGTGCAGAGGCGCGGAACAATTCATGGCGCGCACGGCTCATATATCAAGCTGCTCTCCGATGTTTTCAGCGTGACCAATTCGCTGCTGCACGAAAAGCCCTGGACCGTGGGGCTATCGCCGCTGGCGGCGCTGATTCCGCTGGTGACCGCGGGGCATTGGCTGAACGAAAAACGCTTCAGCCGGAAATGGTCAAGAGTTCTGGAAGGAACGGAAACGGCCCAGCGGCCGCTGTGGGAAGTGGCGCCGTACGAGCTGGCGTTATTCGCGCAGAATTTTTCGCTGGGAAAATTCACTGCATCGTTCGGTGCGCAGGTCGCTAGAGTCTTCGCCGGGCATTTGCGCATGAGGTGAAGCCATGACGGTCGCACGCATGCTATGGGGATTCATCGAACGCCGCGATCACCGGGTGATGCGGCAGATGAACCGCTGGCGCGCGCCGGGCTGGTTTCGCATGTGGATGATCTTGGCAACGCGGCTGGGCGACGGCTGGCTATGGTACGGACTGGCTTTTCTGCTGCTGGCGTGGGGCGGGCCGCAGCGCATCGCGGCGGTAGGCGCGGCGGGATCGGCGGCGCTGGTGGGCGTGCTGGTGTTCAAGGCTCTCAAACATTTGAGTCACCGCATGCGTCCCTGCCAGTTCGAGCCGCACTGCTGGTCGAACGTGCTGCCGCCGGATAAGTTTTCTTTTCCCTCGGGCCACACCATGACGGCATTCTCGGTAGCGCTGGTGTTGAGTTATTTCTATCCGGGATTTGAAGGCATGTTATTTTTTCTGGCGATCAGCATCGGGTTTTCGCGGATCGTGCTGGGCATGCATTTTCTGAGCGACGTGCTGGCCGGCATGGTGCTGGGCGTGATGCTGGGTTGCGCGTCGATCACCGCCTTCGCTTCGCTCGGCTGGATATAAATAATCGTTTAGGTTTCGCAGTGGCGGTTCTCCCTTCTGCTACAGTTGTTTCGGGTAGAGTCTCCCACCGTCTTCCCGCCGTTTCTCCCAGCCCGCAGTCAAAACCTTTAGGAGAACCTCGTTTCTATGGCCCGCCCTACCGTCACTGGAAATTTCCGTCTCGCAACCCTGCTCGTCTTCACATTGTTCCCAGCGGCGATTTTTGCGCAGGGGCTCACGGTGTCGGGTCCCGCGCCCAATGCAAAGATATTTTCGAGCGGCATCAATCCCGACTATCTCTTGCCGTCGTACTCATCGAGTTCTTTGTCAACGGACACTTCCACACCGAAAGAAAGTGCTGCAGCTGAACCCGCGGCCGCAGCGAGCGCGGCGCTGCCTGCACCTTCCAAGGAAGATCCGTCGGAAGACCGCGAAGTTTCCTGGCGCAAGCTGCCCATGAACTTTTTGCACGACCAGAAAAACATGTGGCTGTTTCCGCTGGAGCTGGGCAAAGGGCGGCACTGGCTACCGGCGTTGTTCATCACCGGAGGAACCGCGGCGTTTCTGGCCACCGACGCGCAGACTATGCCGCATTTCCGGCAGACCAAGAATTTTCACGGCTTCAATCGTGTCTTCAGCACAACAGCTACAGGGGCGGCGATTGTGGTGGTGCCGGCAGTCTTCTATGCGGCGAGTTTGCTGCGCAAGGACTCCTATGACCAAAGCACGGCGCTGTTCACGGGAGAAGCGGTGGTGGACGACACGATTTTTATGGTGGTCACCAAAGCGATCGCGCGGCGCCAGCGTCCAACGGAACTTCCGATTGCGGGGCCGTACAGCGACACGTTCTTTCACAGCAACGGTTCGATTTTTGGCAAGGGCACCAGCTTTCCGTCGGGACACGCACTGATGGCCTTTTCAGTGGCCACGGTGTTTGCGAGGCGCTATCGGGATCACCGCTGGGTGCCGTACGTGGCGTATGCCGTAGCCAGCGCGATTGCATTTTCGCGAGTAACCACGGGGGCACACTTTCCCGCTGACGTATTCGTGGGTTCTTCTCTTGGATATGTGATCGCGCGTTATGATGTGCTCCACGGTCAGTGAAGAAAACACTTTTACTCGAAATCACCGTTGAATCGCTGGAAGCCGCGGCGGCCGCCGAGCGGGGCGGCGCGGATCGCCTTGAACTTTGCAGCGATCTTTCCGCCGGTGGGCTGACGCCCGATCTCGAACTTTTGCGTAGAGTGCGGGAACAAATCCGCATTCCTATCTTCGTGATGATTCGCCCCCGAGCGGGCGATTTTGCTTATTCGCAAACGGAATTCGCGCGGATGAGAGAAGAGAGTTCCGCGGCTAAATCCGCCGGGGCGTCCGGAATTGTCTTGGGTCTGCTGACGAAGGGCGGACGCGTGGATGTGGAGCGCACCACGGAACTCGTGGGAATGGCCAAGCCACTTCCCGTCACGTTCCATCGCGCGTTTGACGAGTGCCCCAATCAACCCGAAGCTCTGGAACACGTGGTGAAAAGCGGGGCGCAGCGAATTTTGACTTCTGGTGGAGAAAAAACGGCAATGCAAGGCGTGACGCAGCTCGCGGTACTGGTGAAAGCCGCGGGCGAATGGCTCACGATTATTCCCGGCGCGGGAATTACAGCGCAGAATGTCGCCGAACTGGCGCGACAAACCGGTGCGAGCGAATTTCATGCGGGGCTGAGCAGTGTGGCGCGCGTACCAAATGCAAATCTCGGAGCATTCGAAGAAGCGGTTCGCCAGTTATCCGCTTGCTTGAAAGAATTCTCAACTTCCGCTCCCACGAATAACCCGAGTGAAAATTGACCGCCCTCGCCGACGCGAGTGGAAATACGAAACCGCATGCTCGGGAATGAGCATGCGGTTCGATTGTTCAGCGTTGGACGTTAGTTACGCGAACGGTCAGGCCTTTTGGGCTGCACGGCGCAAGAAAGTGGGCACGTCGAGATCGTCGAGAGCCACTTCGTTGCGGGGTTCCGGCCGCGGTTCATTGCGCACTTCGTTCCGCGTGTCATTTCGTGAATCGTTCCGTGAATCGCCGCGCATATCATTGCGTGATTCATTGCGAACCTCGTGGCGCATCTCTTCGCGGGGCGCTTCGTTGCGCGGCTCGACGCGCACCGGTTGCTGCACCGAGACGTGATGCACGATGTTCGGCGCCGGCGGGGCTACCGGCTCTTCTTCGCGGCCGTGCTGCACTTGAACGTCCTGCACATCCGGCCCGGCTTTCCAGGTCTTGGCGAGGAACGAAGGCTTCTGGTGCGTGTTCTTTTTGTTGGCGTCTTTGAAGCCCGCGGCAATGACGGTGATCTTGATGGTGTCTTTCATGGCGTCGTCCTGCACCGCGCCAAAAATAATATTGGCGTTTTCGTGCGCGGCTTTCTGGATGACGCTGCTGGCTTCGTGCACTTCGTGGAGCGTGAGGCTGGAGCTGCCGCTGATGTTGATGAGAATGCCCTGCGCGCCCTGAATGGAATTGTCTTCGAGGAGCGGACTGGCGATGGCGCGATTGGCAGCGTCCACCGCGCGATTAGTGCCGGTGGCCACGGCGGTGCCCATGACCGCGTAACCCTGGCCGGACATGATGGCTTTCACGTCGGCAAAGTCGCGGTTGATGATGCCGGGCACGGTGATGATGTCGGAAATGCCCTGCACCGCTTGACGCAGAATGTCGTCAGCGATGCGGAAGGCGTCGAAGAAGCTGGTGCCGCGCTCGACAGTTTCCATCAAGCGCTCGTTGGGGATGACGATAACGGTGTCCACCGCGCCGATCAATTCCTGCAGAGCCTGTTCGGCTTGCAGCATGCGGCGGCGGCCTTCAAACGCGAAAGGCTTGGTGACGACGGCAACGCTCAACGCGCCAAGTTCGCTGGCGAGCGAAGCGACTACCGGAGCGGCTCCGCTGCCGGTGCCACCGCCGAGCCCGGAGGTGATGAAAATCATGTCGGAGCCTTCGAGGGCTTCGATAATTTTCTCGGTGTCTTCGAGAGCGGCTTTGCGGCCGACTTCGGGATTGGCGCCGGCACCGAGTCCCTTGGTGAGCTTCGCGCCGAGCTGCAACTTCACCGGCGCTTGCGAAAGTTTCAGCGCCTGCAAGTCGGTGTTGGCGGTGATGAATTCCACGCCTTCGACCTTGGCGCGAATCATGCGATTAACGGCGTTGCACCCGCCGCCTCCCACACCGATTACTTTTATTTTCGCCGGCGACAGCTCTTCACTGAAGCTCATGCGAATTCCCGCGTCCTTCATGGCCATACTGTTTCCTCGACATTCTCC
The DNA here is from genome assembly GCA_036564765.1 of Candidatus Acidiferrum sp. Lineage (GTDB taxonomy): Bacteria > Acidobacteriota > Terriglobia > Acidiferrales > UBA7541 > Acidiferrum. The sequence goes on from DATCOK010000240.1 coordinate 5,192, forward strand.
AGATTTGCCGCCGAGCGTTCGGGTCGGGTTTACGAAGCCCCGGCAAACATGGCTTTTAATTTAGATACCAAATTCGTAGCGCGCTGCGGCGACGAGCGCCGGGCTTTTGCGCCGTACAGCGCTAGACCGATGACCGTGGCGTATTCCGGCTGGGCCACCAACTCGGGCAAATCCGCCAAGCCTTTGGGCTCGGCGATGCGCACGGGAAGATGCAAGGTCTGCTCGATGAGTTCATCGAAGCCGTGCAGGCGCGCGCCTCCGCCGCATAAGACAAATCCGGCGGGGATCTGGGTTTCCAACCCGGCGCGGCGCAAATCGTCGCGGATCATGGCCAGAAATTCGAGGGAGCGCGGCTCGATGATGTCGGTGAGCATGCGCGCGAAGATGGTGCGCGGCGGGCGGTCGCCGACGCTGGCAATTTCAATGGCCCCGTCTTCGCGAAGCAGCGCGGCGGTGGCGCAACCGTTGCGGCGCTTGATTTTTTCGGCTTCGGGGATGGGGGTGCGCAGGCCCACGGCCAGGTCGTTGCTGAAGTGATCGCCGCCGATGGGGATGGCGCTGGTGTGGCGCACCACGCCGCCGCCATAAATAATGACTTCGGTAGTGCCGCCGCCGATGTCGAGCAGGCAGCAGCCGAGGTCGCGTTCGTCCTGGGTGAGCGAGGATTCCGCAGAAGCGAGCGGCTCGAGAACAGTGTCGCTGACGAGGATTCCGGCTTTGTTCGCGGCGGTGACCAGATTTTGCGTGGCGGCGACGGAGGAAGTAACCACGTGCACGTTGGCTTCGAGGCGATGGCCAACCATGCCGATGGGATCACGGATGCCGTCCTGGGCGTCGACGCGAAATTCGTGAGGCAGGACGTGCAGCACTTCGCGATCGTCGGGAAGAGAAATATTGCGCGCGGCATCCACGGCGCGGCGCACATCCTCACGTTCGATGTCGCGCGAACGGGGACCGAGAGTGATACCGCCGCGGCTGTTCACGCCGCGAACATGATTGCCGGCCACGCCGATGACCGCGGATTCGACCGGAATGTTGGCGACGCTTTCGGCTTCTTCAACGGCGCGGCGAATAGAGCTGACGGTGGAATCCAGGTTGACGATCAGGCCCTTGCGCAAACCTTTGGATTCCGCAGCGCCGAGACCAAGAAAGCGCACCTGATCATTATCGATTTCCGCGATAAGCACGGAAGTCTTGGTGCTGCCGATATCCAGCCCGACGACGTATTTATCTTTCTTACCCAAAGCTATGCTCCTGCCAAATCACCTGGCCTTGGCGACCGTGACGCCCGCGCTGGAGTCGGGATTCAAGATCACCTGCCGAGAATACTGCAAATCGACGGACTGCACGCGCCCCGCATTGGCCTGCCACTGTGAAAAATTTTCCGCGAGCATGCGGTACTTCGAAGTGAAATCGCCGCTGCCAAAATGCACGGTGACGGCTTGCGGGTCGGTTGGCCCGGTGAGACCGGTCATCACCGCGCGCAAATCGCGCGAAACGGAGAGATCGATTTCGCTGACGAGGTCACTGGAACCGGAACGCACCAATTCGAGCGCTTTCATAAATTCCTGATAGGTTCCCATGCGCTTCTCGCGCTGGTCACGCGGCACTTCGTCGGAAACGCCGGTCAAAATCGGGAAGTGCCAGTCCTGGCCCTTGGTGCGATCGAGGATGACGCCATAGGCGTCAATCAAGTCGAGTTCGTTGGCGTTGCGCGCGAAGGCGATGGGAGTGCGCTCGCTCAACTCCACGCGAATGC
>DATCOK010000241.1:0-2176 GCA_036564765.1 Candidatus Acidiferrum sp.
GGCCAAGATAATGGCGGTGATGAAAACGCAGGTGAGGCGGATCATCCACACCGTTTGTGGAGCACCGAGCCTCGGCACGATGTGGTTACCCAACAGCCAGAACAACACACCGAATCCCAAAGCGGAAGCCAAGGCCCACCCCAGACCTTTGCCATTGCGCGCGTGCGCCTCGACATCGTCCTTATCAGGAGTTTGTTCGCCGCGCGCAACCAACACGATGCCAAGCATGGTGAAAAGAATTCCGGCGGCGCGCGCAGCGGTAAGGCGCTCTCCCGTTAGCAGCGACAAAATTACCGTCAGCGCCGGATAGCTCGCGGAAAGTGGCGCGACCACGGAAAGTTTGCCCACTTCGAACGAACGATACAACGTCAGCGTGGAAAATGCGTTGATGCAACCCGCGAATATTCCCCAGACCCACGGCTGCCAGCCGGAGCCATCGTGCAAATGGCCCCAGCCGCCGAGCCACGGCAGACACAAAGTGAGCAGCACGAGGCCGGTGGCCTGCATATAAAACATGGCCCGTAGCGTGCCGATGCGTTGAGTGGCGAAGCGTGCCAGAAAATCCGAGCCGCCCCAGGTGAGGGCCGTGAGCAGGCCCAGCAAAATTCCCATGGCGGTAGTGTACTGGAAGCTGGTGACTTGAAAGTGGGCGCCAGAAAAAACGACGCAAGAATCTATCGATCAGGCTTGTGCGGGCTTGGCGCGTTTTACTTCGAGGCCCAATTCGGCCATGACTTTCTGTAGATCTTTCCAGACTTCACTTTTCGCCGCGGGATTGCGCAGCAGATAGGCGGGGTGATAGGTGGCCATTAATTTGCGCCCGCGAAATTCCTGCCACTGGCCGCGGAAATGGGTGATGCCGCGCGTAGTTTGCAGGATGGTTTGCGAGGCGATGCTGCCGAGGCAAACAATCACCTGGGGATTCACCAGATCGATCTGGCGAAGAAGAAACGGCGAACAGGCTTCCACTTCGTCTTTTTCGGGAGCGCGATTTTCCGGCGGGCGGCACTTCACCACGTTGCAGATGTACACATCGTTGCGCTGCAGGCCCATGGCTTCAATCATCTGCGTCAGCAATTTTCCGGCACGCCCAACGAACGGCAGTCCCTGCAGATCTTCATCGCGGCCGGGACCTTCACCGATGAACAACAGTTTGGCGTTCGGATGGCCGTCGCCAAAGACAATTTTGTTGCGGCCTTTGTGCAACTTGCAGCGGATGCAATCGCCGATGTCTTCGCGGACGTCCCGCAGCGTGCCTTCCAGAATTTTGGGCAGCACCGGGAGGAGCGCAGCAGTTTTGCAGGCAGCGGTCATCGTGTCTGGAGCCTCGTAAGAAAACAGGGATGAACTCGGCGGCGCGGATGCGAATTCCGATTGCCCTTCTTGCGCGACGGCAATCGGAGGAAGGCGGTCGCGAAAAAATTCACGGATGCCAAGGTCTTCGTAAAAGCGCAAGCGGGAGGAAAGTTTTTCAGTGAGCGGCTGGGAGAGGCGATCGGGCATGTCTCGGTCAAACCGCCGAGAGGCGCGTGGCCCGTTTGGTTCTCTGCGCGCTGCGCAGACGGACGACCTCGTCGAGGATGCGTTGCGCAACGTCGGATTTGCTTAACTTGGGAAGAGCCAGGTCGCGGCCATCGCGCGAGAAGAGCGTGACGACATTGGTGTCGTGATCGAAGCCCGCGTCCTCCGCGGTGACATCGTTGGCGACGATCAGGTCCAGATTTTTCGCCGTAAGCTTTCTGCGCGCGTTCTGCGCAACATTTTCGGTTTCAGCCGCAAAGCCCACCACGAATCTGCCGCCTTTATCGCGCGCAGCCTCGCCGAGGATATCGATGGTCGGCTCGAGCGCAATGGCCAGGGCTTCGCCGGATTTCTTAATCTTTTCGGACTGTTTTTTTACCGGCCGGTAATCTGCCACGGCCGCGGCAAAAATTCCAATGGAGCATGACGAAAACTCGCGAGTAACCGTTTCGTGCATCTGTTCGGCGCTGCGCACGTCAACTCGGCGAACGCTCTCTGGCGATGGCAACGCAGTCGGACCGCTCACCAGAATAACGTTGGCACCGCGCCGGAGCGCCGCTTGGGCGATGGCGTAGCCCATTTTTCCCGAAGAGCGATTGGTCAGATAACGCACCGGATCGAGATCTTCACAAGTCGGACCTGCGGTGACCAGAAT
>DATCOK010000242.1:0-2012 GCA_036564765.1 Candidatus Acidiferrum sp.
ACATAGGCACTGACCAGGGCCATAAAAAACATTGTGACGGAAACGATGCCGATCCAGATGCCGGTGTAGTAGCGCTTGGGGGAAACGCGGCCGGAGGGCCTGCGGCTGCGGGGGTCGTCTCCGCCTCCACCGCCGTTGTCACTAGGCGGAAGTCCGCGGCCGTTGCCGCCGCCACCGATATTTTCGATGATTAGTTCGATCTCTTCGCGGACTTTGGTGGGCATGGTGGCTTCCCGGGTGGTGGCCGTTGCGCGGCGCTTCGTGAGAACCCTTGGCGGGATGGTGATGCGAAACAAAAAATGGTGCGGTCGAGAGGACTCGAACCTCCACGCCTTGCGGCGCTAGCACCTCAAGCTAGTGCGTCTGCCAGTTCCGCCACGACCGCATCGGTTCAATCCTAGAGGGCAACGGGAGTGCTGTCAAATAGAGCGGAAAGGCGAGCTTTGAGATTCGTGAAAGGGGCTCTGGCACAGACATATCAACCGGTCTAAGGTTTCTTTGGTGCTGGTGCCGGGGTCGACGAATTGGCCGGTGGTACTTGGGGCGGCGGTTGCGAGATTGGCGATTGGCCGCCAGTTTGCGCTGGGTTTGGCGTGCTGGCGGGCGCTTTGACTGGTGGAGCGGGCTTGGCCGGTTGCGAAACTTTTTGCAGGACGGAACCGCCCTGTTCGACGGCGCGGTCGGTGCGCAGCACCAAGGCCATGGCGCAGAGCATGAACATCACGGCGCACCAGGTGGTGGCCTTGGACAAAACGTTGGCGGCGCCGCGCGGGCCGAAGGCCGTTTGGCTCCCAGCCCCGCCGAAGGCGCCGGCGAGGTCGGCAGCTTTGCCGCTCTGCAGCAGCACGACAATAATCAGCACCATGCAGTTCACGGCGAAGAAGCCGGTCAGCAACCAACCGGCGTACCTGAAGCCGAAGGCGATAATTCCGACTCCTACCAGGAGCGCTACGGTCCACTTCATCCAGCCAGGCATGCGATTTTCCTTATGCGCGCCACCAGCAGTACTGCATCGCGCTTACGAAATCTAGAACTGCGAGCCACCTAAATTAGAACTTTGCTGCTTCTTTGTTCCACCGCGGTCGCAATAAAACTGTCCCGCTCTGTTTGAAACAGGTTACCGAAGCTTCGCGCCATTCACGATCGCCGCAAACGACTTAGGATCGAGGCTGGCGCCCCCGACCAGCGCGCCGTCCAACTCTTCCTGGGCCATTAAACCCTGAATATTTTCGGGTTTGACGCTGCCACCGTAAAGAATACGCAGCGCGGTGGCGTGCTCTGCCGAAAATCGCTTCGCCACACACTCCCGCAAGTAACGGTGGGTTGTGGCGGCGATTTCTGGGGTAGCGGTGCGGCCGGTACCGATGGCCCACACTGGTTCGTATGCCATCAGAATACGGGAGAACTCCTCGGCGGTCAACGCACCGGGGCCCTTGGCCAATTGCGATTCGCAGACCCGTTCGGTATGTCCGGCTTCGCGTTCTTGAAGGGTTTCGCCCACGCAGACGATGGGGGTGAGACCGGCGGCGAGCGCGGCTTTAGTTTTCTTAGCCACCGCTTCGTCGGTCTCGCCGAAAATCTGGCGGCGCTCGGAGTGGCCGATGATCACGTAGCGGCAGCCGGCTTCTTGAAGCATCACTGGGGAAATCTCTCCGGTGAACGCGCCTTCCTTTTCGAAATAGACATTCTGCCCGCCGATTCCGATTTTCGTATCCTTAGCCGCGTCGGCTGCGGCGGGGATGGAGGTAAACGGAGGGGCGATGACGATGTCGCAATAAGTGGCTTCCGCGGCGAGTGGCACGAAAGCGGCAAAAAATGCGCGCGTCTCGGCGATGGTCTTGTACATCTTCCAATTGCCAGCTATGACGCGACGTCTCATTAGCGACCTCGAGCTGAAGGATCAAATACCAGCTGCGTTGCGTGTTGAATATCCGGGCTGCGAACTACTTGTCGCTCAGCGCTTCCACGCCGGGCAATTTGCGCCCGCCAAGAAATTCGAGCGAAGCACCGCC
>DATCOK010000243.1:0-7065 GCA_036564765.1 Candidatus Acidiferrum sp.
GGGTACGGGCGGCAGCGGCGGTAAAGGCGGCGGCACGACGGGTGGAACTGGCGGCGGAAAAACCGGAGGCGGCGGGGGAAACACGGGGGGTGGAACCGGCGGTCGTGTTTCGAACCCTGGTGCATTCAATTTCAATTCGCCGTTCACGCAGCCGCGGACCATTGTTCCGCCGTTTCCGCAGTCGGCGTCGACGAATCAGCAGATTTTAGCGGCGCTTTCGGAAGGGACCGGCGGCTTCACCATTTTCAATACCAACGATTTGCTCGGCGGGTTGCAGCGCATCGGGCGGGAGCAGAGCGAATTTTATGTGCTCGGCTATGTGCCGAAAGAGACGCCGGAAGGAAGTTGCCACACGCTGAAGGTGAAGTTAAATCGCGGCGGGACGAATGTGCGCTCGCGGAGCGGATATTGCAATGTGAAGTCGGTGAACGTGCTGGAAGGGAAGCCCATCGAGAAGACGCTGGAGGCGCGGGCGAGTGGTACTGGCGCCGGATCGATTCATGGCGGGATGCAGGCGCCGTATTTTTATACCGCGGCGAATATCGCGCGGGTGAACCTGGCGATGGAAATTCCTTCGGACACGGTGAAGTTTGATAAGGATAAGGGAAAATATCACGCGAATCTGAATGTGCTGGGCATTGCCTACCGGCCGGACGGTTCGGTGGGGGCGCGCTTCAGCGACACGGTGAATCTGGACCTGGAGAAGGACGATTGGAAAGAGTTCACCAAGGTTCCGTACCGCTACGAGAACCAGTTCGACGCGGCGCCGGGTTCGTACAAATTGACGGTGGTACTGAGCACGGGAGGCGACGCCTTTGGAAAATTTGAGACGCCGCTGCAGATCGATCCGTTTGACGGGAAGCATTTCAGTCTTGGAGGAGTGGCGCTGACGGATTCGGCGCAACGGCTCGGAGATATTCCGACGAGTCTGGACGCGGCTCTGCTGGAGGATCGCACGCCGCTGGTGGTGCAGGGGCTGCAGATTACGCCGTCGGGCGCGAACCGTTTCAAGAAAGACCAGAACGTGATTTTGTATTCGGAGATTTACGAGCCGCTGCTGACTTCGGCGGATCCGCCGAAGATTGGATTGGGCTATCGCATTTTTGAACGCGCGACTAATAAAGAGGTTTTCTTCACCGGGGTAGTGGCCGCGGACAATTTCATCAAGAAGGGCAGCCCGGTGGTGCCCATCGGGATGAAAGTGAATGTGAAGGATCTGAATCCCGGCGGGTATCGCTTGATGCTGCAGGCCGTGGATGGGGCGGGGAATAAGGCGCCGAATCGCATGGTGGACTTCGAGGTGATGTAGTTTTTGAGGGCGGGTGGAACTAACTGCTCAACCGTTTTGCGGGTTCAAGGCATTTCGCGCAAGAGCCTGATTCGGACATTCAACAAACAACGCTACGTGAAAAGAAAAAGCCGCGCCCGAAATTCCGGGCGCGGCTTTTTTGTTTCCTCGCGGTGTTATGCGGACTGGCGGATGCGCATGCCGTAGAAGGAACGGTAGACGAAGAAGAAGGAAACGGCGAAGAAAACGGCGGCCAGCGCGTGGGTCATGTTAGCGCCGTGGGTAAAGGTCAGCTGCACGGCCAGCTCGACGGCGAGCAGGCCGAAGAGGGTGGTGAATTTGATGACCGGGTTGAGCGCAACGGAAGACGTGTCCTTGAAGGGATCCCCGACAGTGTCCCCAATCACGGTGGCGTCGTGCAGCGGCGTGCCCTTCTGCTTCATTTCCACTTCGACGATTTTCTTGGCGTTATCCCAGGCGCCGCCAGCGTTGGCCATGAAGATGGCCTGATACAAGCCGAAGATGGCGATGCTGAAGAGGTAGCCGATGAAGAAGAAGGGTTCGACGAAGGCGAAGGACAAGGTGGCAAAAAAGACGGCAATGAAGATGTTGAGCATGCCTTTTTGCGCGTACTTGGTGCAGATTTCGACGACCTTTTTGCTGTCGGCGATGCTGGCGGCTTTCGCTTCGTCGAGCTTGATGTGGGCCTTGATGAATTCCACGGCGCGGTAGGCGCCGGTGGTGACGGCTTGGGTAGATGCGCCGGTGAACCAGTAGATCATGGCGCCGCCGGTGATCAGGCCGAGGACAAAGGGAGCATGGAGCAGCGAAAGTTTGTTGACGTTTTCGGTGAGGCCGTGGGTCAGGGCCATGATGATGGAGAAAATCATGGTAGTGGCGCCGACTACGGCGGTGCCGATGAGCACGGGCTTGGCGGTAGCTTTGAAGGTGTTGCCCGCGCCATCGTTGGCTTCCAGCATATCCTTGGCGCGCTCGAAGTTCACATCGATGTTGTAGTCCCTTTTGAGTTCGCCCTGAATGCCGGGGATTTTCTCGATGAGTGAAAGTTCGTAGACGGACTGGGCGTTGTCGGTGACGGGGCCGTAGGAATCAACGGCAATGGTGACTGGACCCATACCGAGGAAGCCGAAAGCCACGAGACCGAAGGCGAAAACCGGCGCGGCAATCATGAAGGTGGCCAGACCCATTTCGCTGATCAGGTAGCCGAGAGCCATGAGCACGACCATGGCGAGGCCGATGTAATAGGCGGAGAAATTTCCGGCCACGAAGCCGGAGAGGATGCCGAGCGAGGCGCCGCCTTCTTCGGCGGAGCTGACGATTTCTTTCACGTGGCGGGATTCGGTGGAGGTGAAGACCTTCACGAGTTCGGGAATGATCGCGCCGGCGAGAGTGCCGCAGGAGATGATGGTGGCCAGCTTCCACCACTGGGTGGTGTCGTTGCCGAGGGCCGGGATGATCAAGTAGGAGACCAGATAGGTGAAGGCGATGGAGACGGCCGAGGTGATCCACACGAGGGAGGTGAGTGGCGACTCGTAATTCATTTCGTCGACGTTGCCGAAGCGGGCCTTGGCGATGGCACCGTTGATGAAATAGGCGGCGGCGCTGGCGACCAGCATGACGATGCGCATGACGAAGATCCAGACGAGGAGTTGGACTTGCACGGTGGGGCTGCTGACGCCGAGCAGGATGAAGGTGATGAGCGCGACGCCGGTTACGCCGTAGGTTTCAAAACCGTCGGCGCTGGGGCCCACGGAGTCGCCGGCATTGTCGCCGGTGCAATCGGCGATGACGCCGGGGTTGCGCGCGTCGTCTTCTTTGATTTTGAAGACGATCTTCATGAGGTCGGAGCCGATGTCGGCGATCTTGGTGAAAATGCCGCCAGCGATGCGCAACGCGGCTGCGCCGAGAGATTCGCCGATGGCGAAGCCGATGAAACAGGGGCCGGCGTAGTCGCCGGGAATGAAGAGAAGAATGAAGAGCATCATCAGCAGTTCGACGCTGATGAGCATCATGCCGATGGACATGCCGGCTTGCAGCGGGGTGTGGTAGATGGGGTAAGGCTTGCCGCGCAGGCTGGCGAAGGCGGTGCGAGAGTTGGCGAAAGTGTTGACGCGGATGCCGAACCACGCGACGCCGTAGCTGCCGCCGATGCCGACGAGGCTGAAGAGCAGAATGATGGCCACGCGCATGGCGTCGAACTTGAGCAGTACGCCGAAGTACAGCACGATGACGATGGCGATGAAAATTTCGAGCAGCAGGATGAATTTGCCCTGGGTGATGAGGTAGGTCTTGCAGGTTTCGTAGATAAGTTCGGAGATATCGCGCATGGACTTATGCACGGGGAGATTTTTGAGGCGGTTGTAGATGGCCAGGCCGAAGATCAGGCCGAAGACGCAGAAAATCAGGCCGAACATGAGGAGTTTGTGGCCGTCGATGCCGAGGAAGGAGACTTGCGAAAGGTCGGGGAGTTTCAGATTGGCTTCGCCGCCGGCTTCCTGAACTTCCTGGGCGCGCGCGGTGAACGAGGCGAACAGTGAAAGCGCGGCGAGGCTTGCGCTTATTTTCAGCGGCCGGCGGGCGGCCGAACACAAACTTGAGAACCAGGTGCGCATCAACAATTCCTCCGTAATTTCCAAACTATTTTTTCAGGGCTGACCCTGTTACCACGAAATCTGATGAAACAAGAAGGCTGGCACACAACTTCCCGGGGTGCGAACAGCGGCACTGGCGGCGCACCCCGCCGGATTAACACAGAACTACTCCGGGCGATGAGAAAGGCTTAACCTGTGCTGATTTTCAGAAGCTGAGCGTCCCCAGAACCCCTCCCAGGGAGGCCAAAAGGCTTTGCGCGGGCTGGCGACAAAGCGTTGATTTATAACATTTTCGCGTGAGGGTGGTCAAACGGCAGAGGCGATTGCGAGTAGATCCAAAGTGGCTGCGAATCGGGTCCAGCGGCGAAACGATTTGCTGGAATGGTGAGACGCTGCTGCCAAGCGATGGTAACATGCCAGTCTAAATTCTGGCGCGGCTGCAGCTGGCGCGCTTACCAATATAGATGATGGGGAATATGCACAAAAGTGTGACCGTGGAACCGCGTGTCGGCGGCGGCAAAAATCGGGTAATGGGGGCCGGCGGCGAGGTCCGCTGCGATTGGACGCGCGAGCAGGTGGCGGAAATTTACGGTTGGGCGCTGCCGGAGCTACTGTACCGGGCGCAGACCGTGCACCGGCAATTTCACGCGGCGGATCGGGTGCAGACTTGCCAACTGATTTCCATCAAGACGGGTGGTTGCCCGGAAGATTGCGCGTATTGCCCGCAGAGCGCGCATTACGACGCGCCGGTGGAGCGACAGGGCTTGCTCGATGCGGAGCATGTGATTTCGGTGGCGCGGGAGGCGGCGGAGCGGGGAGTGACGCGTTTCTGCATGGGCGCGGCGTGGAGGCAGGCGCCGGAGGGCAAAGATTTTGAAAATGTGCTGGAGATGGTGCGCGGGGTGGCGGCGACTGGAATGGAAGTGTGCTGCACGCTGGGGATGTTGACGGAGGGGCAGGCCGCGCGGCTGAAGGGAGCGGGGCTGACGGCGTACAACCACAACCTGGACACTTCGCCGGAATTTTACGGCTCGATCATTACGACGCGGGTGTACGACGACCGCTTGCGGACTTTGGCGGCGGTGCGAAAAGCGGGGATCACGGTGTGCTGCGGCGGAATTCTGGGAATGGGCGAGAGCGAGCGCGACCGCGTGGGGTTGCTGCAGCAGTTGGCGACGCTCGAGCCGCATCCGGAGAGTGTGCCGATCAACATGCTGGTGCGCGTGGCGGGGACGCCGCTGGCGGAGAAGCCGACGCTCGATCCTCTGGAAATGGTGCGAGCGATTGCCACGGCTCGCATTCTGATGCCGGCGTCGCGGGTGCGCCTGGCGGCCGGACGGAAACAGTTGTCGCCGGAAGCGGTGACGCTGTGTTTTCTGGCGGGGGCGAATTCGATTTTTGTCGGGGAAAAATTGTTGACCACACCGAATCCAGGCGCGGATGAAGACGTACAGTTGCTGCAGACGTTGGGGATGAAACCGCTCGAGGCGCATGCCGGCTGATTTTCATCGCTTGCTGAATGCGGAGTTGCAGGAGGGGTTGCGCGCGTTGGAAGCGCGCAGCCAGCGGCGGACGCTCGCGGAAATTCGCGGCGTGAATTTCTGTTCGAACGATTATCTGGGATTGAGCGAAAACGCCGGGCTGAAGAGTGCGGTGGAGGAGGCGGTTCGCAGCGCGGCGCGCACGGGCGGGACCGGCTCACGGCTGCTTTCGGGACATGCGGCGATCTGGAATGAGTTGGAAGAGGAGTTTGCAGCATTTGCCGGGACTGAAGCGGCGCTTTATTTTGGCAGCGGGTATGCGGCGAATCTGGGTTTGCTGACTTCGCTGGCGGGCAAAAACGATGTGATTTTTTCGGATGCGTTGAATCACGCGAGCATTATTGATGGGATACGGCTGTCGGGCGCGCGCAAAGTAATATATGCGCACCGCGATTTGCACGCGCTGGAAAGCGCGCTTCGGGAGAATGCGAACGCTGCGGGGCGGAAGCTGATTGTTACGGAGACAGTGTTCAGCATGGATGGCGACGTTGCGCCGGTGGATGAAATCGTGATGCTGGCAGAGCGTTATGGCGCGGGAGTGATAGTGGATGAGGCGCACGCGACGGCAGTGCATGGCGCGGGCGGGCAGGGAATCGCGGCGGAGTATTTGAAGCCGGGAAGACTTGTGGCGGCGATGCATACATGTGGGAAGGCTTTGGCCAGCGCGGGGGCATTGGTGTGCGGCAGCGCGGTCTTGCGCGAGCATCTGATCAATCATGCGCGCACGTTTATTTTCAGCACGGCGATGCCGCCGTACATGGCGGCGCAGATTCGTGTGGCCCTGCGAATCGCTGCGGGCATGGAGTGCGAGCGCGCTGAGTTGCGCGCGCGATCCGCGCGGCTTGTGGAATCGTTACGGCGCGACGGTTGGGAGACTATGGGCAGCACCACGCAAATTGTTCCGGCGGTGATCGGCGAGAATGAGGCGGCGGTGGGCGCGGCGGACTTTTTGCAGCGCGAAGGATTCGCAGTGCGGGCGATTCGGCCTCCGACCGTGCCTGCAGGAACCGCGCGGCTGCGATTTTCTTTGACGCAAAAGATTAACGACGCGGAAGTAGATCGATTGGCAGGAAGTCTGGCAGAATGGCGCGCGCGGGACGGGCAGCGGTTTTTTGGTGAAGGGCTGGTCGTGGCGGGAAACGCATGAGGCATCATTTTTTCATTACCGGCACGGACACGGGCGTGGGCAAGACCACGCTTTCTGCATTGTTGTGCGCGGCGCTCGACGCGGTCTATTGGAAGCCGATCCAGACCGGGACGCTGGAGGGATCGGATCGCGTGACGGTGATGCGGCTGGCGGGCATCGGCACGGACCGCACGCTGGATGAGGTGTACAAATTTGTGCCGCCGGTTTCACCGGACCTGGCGGCGCGCTGGGCTGGCGTGGAAATTGATATGGCGCGCATCAATCTGCCGACCACGCTCGGAAATGACTGGCTAATTGTGGAAGGCGCGGGCGGCGTGTTGGTGCCTATCAATCCGAAACAGTTCATGCTGGACATGATGGCGAAATTCAAATTGCCGGTGATTCTGGCGGCGCGCAGCGGATTGGGGACCATCAATCACACGCTGCTGACGCTGGCGGCGCTGCATGCCGCAGAGCTCGCGGTGCACGGAGTGGTGC
>DATCOK010000244.1:0-7701 GCA_036564765.1 Candidatus Acidiferrum sp.
GCCCCGACCTGCCAACTCCGGAGCTCCGGCCGGTGTTAAGTAACCTGCGCCACCTTCGCCTCGTTTCGACAATTACCGCGCTCGCGTTCCTGTATTTTGTTTCCTGCGCGCTTTCCACCGTCGCTGCCGAAACCGAAAGCCCCGGCCAGCTTCTAAAAAAACAATTCGACTCCGCCAAAGCCGCGCTCGCCGCCAACAATATTTCCCAAGCCGACTTCGCTTACCGCCAAACCGTTGCGCTCGGCCTGCGTCAGCTCGGCAACCTCGCCCTCTCGCAAAGCAAATACGAACTCGCCACTCAGTATCTCGACGAAGCTGTCAAACAATCTCCCACCGACCTCAGCCTGCAAGTCGAAGACGCCATCGCCTGGTTCCGCCGCAACGATGTCGCCAAGGCCAAGAACCTGATCAACGCCGTCCTCGCCAAGGAACCCGACAACGCCCGCGCTCACAACGTTCTCGGTCGCATCTATCTCTTCGAGGGCAATCCTCCCGCTTCCATCGAACAGTTGAATCTCGCCGTCGCCCAGCAGGCCGACTTCGAAACCATCTATTTCCTCGGCATCGCCTACCTCAAAGCCAAAAAAGTCTCCGAAGCTGCCGAACTTTTCTCCAAACTGCAAGCCAGCACCGGTGATTCCGCCGCGCTCCACGTACTCTTCGGCCGCGCCTACGTCGTCACCCATTTTCCCGAGCCGGCCGTCGCCGAATTTCGCAAAGCCGTCGAACTCGACCCCCAATATCCCCGCGCCCATTCGCTGCTTGGCTATGCCTATCTCGATCATCTCAACGAGCAAGGCTATCCCCTCGCGCGCTCCATGTTTCAGCAGGAACTCAAAATTCAGCCCGATGATTATTTAACGCTGGTCCTACTCGGCTTGACCGACGTCAGCCTGCGCGACTACGCCGCCGCCGAAATCGTCCTCAAGCATGCCGCGCGCGTCCGTCCCGATGGCGCCGCTCCCTATCTCTATCTCGGCGAGGCCTATACCTCCACACAGCGCATTAAGGAAGCCGTCGATGCTCTCGAAAAATACGTTTCGCTGGTCCACAACCCCGAGGAATTTCATCGCGACCTCGGCCGCGGCTACTTTCTATTAGGCCAAGGCCTTATTCGCCTGGGACGCGCCGACGAAGCCAAAAAAGCCCTCGCCCGTTCGCAACAACTTCGCGAAGCCGAATTTAAATACGACCAGGAACACATGTTCTTTGATCAGGAACACCAGGTCGACGCCAAGGACACTCCCGACAAGGAGGGCAGCCACGTTTCCGACCGCATCGCCGGCCTGCTCGAATCCGGCTCAGGAGACGAACAGAGCACACAGTCGCTCGCGCAGGGCGGCGTCTCCCATGGCGATCTCGAACCGCCGCCCGCCGCCGTGAAGGAGCCCCAGGAATCGACTGCCGAGAAGCAATACAGAAAATTCGCCGCCGAAGTTCTCGCCAGCTCCTACAACGACCTCGGCGTCATGCGTGCCAAGGATTCAAAATTCGCGGAAGCCGCGGAATTTTTCAAGCAAGCCGCCATCTGGAATCCCAATCTTCCCGGCCTCGATCGCAATTGGGGCTTCGCCAGTTTTCGCGCTGAGCAATATCCTGAAGCCGTCCCGCCGCTAGAACGCGCGCTCGCCGCCCATCCCGACGACGCCTTCGTTCGCCAGCTTCTCGGTCTGAGTTATTTCATTGCCGAAAAATATCTGCAGACCGTCGAAGTCTTGAAGCCGCTTTCCAAAAATCCCCCAGACGACCCCGGCCTGCTCTTCGCCTGGGGCACCGCGCTCGTCCGCACCCGCCAGTCGGAAGTCGCCGCCGGCATTTTCAAACGCCTGCTGACCCAGAACGCCACCAATCCTTCCGTTCACTTTTTACTCGGCCAAGCCTACGCCCAGCAGGAAGACTATCCCAATGCTCTCAGCGAATTTAAAACTGCCCTCCAACTCGATCCCAAGCTGCCCGAAGTCCACTACTACACCGGCCTCGTCTACCTGCACCAAAGCCAGTTCGAACCCGCCGAACAGGAGTTTCGCGCCGAACTTGAGCACACTCCCGGCGATCCCACCTCCACCTATCACTTGGGTTACACGCTGTTGATGGAAGGCCAACTTCCGCAGGCCATCGCCATCCTGCAGCAAGTCGTGCAGCAGAAGCCCGAGTACGAAGCCGCGCAATTCGAACTGGGCCGCGCTTTATTGCAGCAGGGCGACGCCGCCGGCGCCGTGCTGCGCCTCGAAATCGCCACGAAACTCACGCCCGACCACGACGCCGCATTTTTTCAGCTCAGCCAGGCCTATCGCCGCGTCGGCCGCGTCACCGAAGCCACCGAAGCCCTCGCCAAATACCAACACCTGATCGAATCCAGCCGCCTGAAGAAACGTGAAAGCCTCGAAATCGCCGAACCGTAACCGCTTGCAGCAAAACTGTCGATTCTCTCTAGCCCTTCGCCAATTCCTTCACGTGCTTCGCCAGCTTTTCAATCTGCTGCGATTTCTTCACTACAGAAACGCTCAGCACCATGCTGGCGTCCGACTTGTCCACCTGCTCCTTCAACTCCGTCGCCAGTTCGTACAATTTCTGCACGCTGGCCTTCACTTCTGCCTGATTCTGCTTGGCCATCGATTTCGACTCTTCGGGCTTGTCCCCGTGCCCGGCGAGCCCCCAGGGATGATCCGGATCCGGCGTGTTCGGCGAAGGACGCGCCTCCGGCGGCCGTTGCGGCTCGGAATGTAAGGCGGAGCCCGCCGCCAACGCTCCCGCCCCTCCCAGAATGGCCATCACTGCGCTACGGCGTGAATAGAACATGGCTATCTCCTCAGACGACACCCCAATCTGGGGTCAGCTTAACTCGCGTTTTCGAAGATGGCTAGTTCAGTTTTCCGCAGCGGGCTTGACGTTTTACGACCCATGACGCAAGACGCAGGCCACTCAGTTCGGCTTGTAATCCTGCGACAGTCGCGCTCCGTAATGTTGACCCACCAGCGCCGCCACCCGCGCCACCGCGTCGTGCAATGACTCGGTATCGCCGCGATGATGCCCGGTCAAAACCACCAGCACCACAGGTTGGCCCTTAATAAAAAGTATCCCCGCGTCGTTCGCGATAAACGGCTGCCCATCCCCCGTTTTATGCGCGATAGTCACGTCCCGCAAATATTTCGGAAAGCGATTGTCCACCTGCTGTTTCTCCAGGGTCGCTAGCATCCATTCGCTCGCCGCCGGCGACGCCACTTTTTTCAGGGCGATCATTTCAAACAGATGCCCGAGGTCCCGCGCCGTGCTGTGCCCAAAATAAATTCCTGCGTTGTAAATCGTTTCGCCAAATGCGTGCTGTACCTGCGCCCCGGTGAACTTCTCGAAAGGGAATTGCAGCGTCTTGTTCCCGGGCGCGTTGTTGTAGCTCGCATCCATCGAGCTCAGCCATTTGCGATCCCAATCCAGGTCGGAAAACTCAATCGCCGTGTGCGCCAGTCCCATCTCATGCGCATACTTCGTCACGCTCGCGCGCGTCACTTTGTCCGCCAGCAAATCCGTCGCCTCGTTGTCGCTGATGATGATCATCAGCGTCAGCAGATCCCGGATCGTCGGCTTCAATCCCGGCTCCATGGTGTACAGCACCCCCGACGGCAGCCGTTGGTCGCCCGGCTTTAACTCCACGCGCTCCTCCAGCGAAAATTTCCCGGCCTCCGCCTGGTGAAACACCTCCGCCATGATCGCCACCTTGATTACGCTAAACGTTTCATACGTGCTGTCCGCATCGATAGCCAGTTCCTCTCCACTCTTCAAATTCTTCATGTACACCGCCATATCCCCAGGAAACCGGTCATGAATCTTCTGCAACTTCGAGCGTAGCTGCGCCAACTCGGCTTCCGCATCTGTCTTGTTCTGAGCGCACACACCGGTATTCATAAGCCAAATCGCCAGCGCTGAAGCCAATATTCGGCCAACCAATCTCATGAAATCTCCCATTCCCGGCGGCGCCATCAAATCAAGAAACGCGATAACGCCCGGGTGAAACGAATGATGCAGTCTTTACACCGCGATTTACAAGCGTTACAGTCCATCTGCTTTCATCTTCGCTCCGGAGATCGCCATCCAGTGAGAAAATCTTCACGCCTGCTTATTTCCCGTTTTTCCGCGCTCTCAGTTCTGGTCGTATCCTTGTTTTTAAGCAGCAACTATCTTTGGCGGCCAATCCTGAGTGCTCCGCCCGCTGCAAAAATCTCTGGCTTCGCCCCGCTGCACGCCGCGCAGGAAGCCCTGCTCGAAGACAAATTCAAGAACTTCATCTCCACCCAAGAAATTCGCAAGCAGCACCGCTACTTCACTTCCATCCCGCATCCCGCCGGTACCGTCCACGATCACGAAGTCGCCGAATACATCGCCGATCAATGGAAAAAACAGGGTATTGAAGACGTGGTCATCCGCCAGTACGACGTCCTCGGCACCAAACCCGTCTCCACCAGCCTCGAAATGATCGCGCCCAAGCACTATCAGGCCGGTCTCCGCGAAGCTCCCGTTGACGCCGACCCTGACACGAAAAATCCTGAAATCGCCAGCGCCTGGATGGGTTATTCCGCCAGCGGAGAAGTCACCGCTCCCGTCGTCTACGCTCACAGCGGAAATCCCGAAGACTACGAACTCCTGCGAAGAAATAACATCGATGTAAAAGGCAAGATCGTCCTCGTGCGTTATTCCAATCCCTACAGCTATCGGGGATTTAAAGCGCTCACTGCTGAAAAGAACGGTGCAGCCGCTCTCTTGATCTATTCCGATCCCGCGGAAGATGGATACGCCAAAGGTAAAGTTTTCCCCGATGGTCCGTGGGGCCCCGAAACCCACATCCAGCGCGGCGCCATCACCTACGACTTCATCGTGCCCGGCGATCCGCTCACTCCCGGTTGGGCCTCGGTTCCCGGCGCAAAGCGCATCCCCGAAAACGAAGCGCGTTCTCTCCCGCACATCATCGCTCTGCCGCTCTCCTGGCACGATGCCAAACCATTGCTAGAAAATATGAATGGCCCGCTTGCGCCGAAAGAATGGCAGGGCGCGCTGCCCATCAAATATCGCTTCACCGGCGCGGTGCAAGTCCACCTCAACGTAAAAATGGACAACTCCACGCAACCCTACTACGTCGTCGAGGGCCGCATTCGCGGCGCCGAATTTCCCGACGAGTGGGTGCTCCTCGGCAATCACCACGACGCCTGGGAATATGGCGGCGTCGATCCCAGCAGCGGCACGGCCTCCATGATGGAACTCACCCGCTCGTTCGGCGCGCTGCTGAAAGACGGCGTTCGCCCGAAACGCACGCTGGTCTTCTGCAATTGGGACGGCGAAGAAATCGGCTTGACCGGCTCCACCGAGTGGGGCGAGCAGTTCGGCGACGAGCTGCGCAAAAAGCTAATCGCCTACATCAATGTCGATTCCTCCGCCTCCGGCCCCAACTTTGAAGGCGGCGCGGTCGGTTCACTCGCGCCCATGCTGGTAGAAACCACCAACTCCATCGCCGACCCTAGCGGCGTCAGCCTCCATGAGGCCTGGCGTAAATCCGTCGCCGCCGCGCGCAAGGACGACAAAGACAAATCCGCCGTCAAGGACGACAACATCGTCAACACCCGCATCGGCAGCGGCTCCGACCATACCGTCTTTCTGAATTTTCTCGGTCGCCCGGTCATCACCCTCAGCTTCGACGGCCCCTACGGCGTCTATCACTCCATGTACGATGATTTTTTCTGGATGAATCATTTCGGCGATCCCGGCTATAAGTATCACGCCGCCATGTCCCAGTTGTGGGGCGTCACCGCGCTGCGCCTCGCTGAAGCCGACGTTTTGCCCTTCGATTTCGGCTTCTACGGCCGGACCCTCAACGACTTTTTCGAAGACCTCAAAAAGAATCCGCGCTATGATCCCAACAAAATAAAACTCGACGCCCTCCAAAAACGCGCCAAAGACTTCGAAGCCTCCGGCGCCTCCGTGAAAAGACTTCTTGATGCCGCCGTCCTCAGCGGAAAAATCACGGACGACAAAAGCGGCGACCGCTACAATCAGCAAATCCTCACCGTCGAAAGCAATTGGCTGAATCCCGACGGCATCCCCGGCCGCCCGTGGTTCAAGCATCTGCTCTACTGCGCGCGCTACACCTACGCGCACCTCGAACTACCCGGCCTGACCGAAGCCATCGAAGCGCAAAACTGGCCCGAAGCCCAGCGCCAATCCGAAATTCTCGCCAAGGCCATCGACACCAATATCGCGCTGATGCGCCAGATGCAAAGGGAACTGCAGCAAGGAAATTAAATCAGCGAAGATCGCCGTAAGGAAAAACTAGCCGTGCTGCTTGCGCGCGTTCAGGCAAGCCCCAATTTCAAGTACTGTCGGATCTTTTTCGATCTGTTCCAGTGTTTTCGGCAACGGAATGCACCAGTTAGGCCGCGCGTGATTTGACGCCCCCGGCAGATTCGGCCGCCGCTCGGTGCCCACTGCGTCTTCCATCGACGCCATGGTAATCACCGCCGGCGAACGCGCCAGCGCTTCGTGCGTCTTCAGAATCACTTCAGAAAGTTGCGCCCCATCCTCCACACGCGCCGCGCGTTTCAAATTACTCCGAATCCTTTCGGAGTTTTCCACCTTCGGCCCAAGTCCTACAGCTTCCTGCTCGTCGAAATCCGCTCCCGACCACAGCCCCGCGATCGTAGGCAAATCGTGCGTGGACACCGCCGCCAGCGCCAACTTCGGATAGTGCTCCGGCGCGTGTTCTTCAAACCACAGCAAGCGGTAGGACAGCACCGCATACTCCGCCAGCTTTTCCCGCACGCCCGCGTCCACCGTTCCCAGATCCTCGCCGACGATAAAACTTTTCGCCCGCACACTCTCGAGCGCCAGAATCGAAAGCATCTCTTCCGCGTTATACCGCACATACGTGCCGTGCGCGCTTGGCGCTCCCACCGGAATCCAAAATAACCGGAACAGCCCCATCACGTGATCGATGCGCAGCCCACACGCGTAACGCAAACCTGCCCGCAGCGTCTCCACGAACGGCTCATAACCCGCCGCACGTAATTTGTGCGGCACAAACGGAGGCAACCCCCAGTCCTGCCCGTGCGTGTTGAACATATCCGGCGGCGAACCTACACTCACGCCGTCCGCAAAAACGTCTTGCCACATCCACGCGTCCGCGCCGTCCGGCGACACGCCCACAGGCAAATCCTGCATGATATTCCCGGCCGCGGACGCCTCCTTCAATTGTTTGTCGAGCAAAAGCTGCAGCCATTTATGAAAACGCACCCGATCGGCAAACTCCCGGTCCTCATCCGCGTCCGTCAAATTATCCGGATGACGAACTCGCTGCGGCCACACCCGCCAATTGGCGCCATGCTGTTCCGCCAAAGCGCAAAACGTCGCGAATCGCTCCAGGCTCTTCCCACGGTTCCGCTCAAAGGCCTCCAGCGCAACGGTTTCGCGCACGCGCGCCCACATGCTCTCAAGCGCTTGTATCTTCAAACGAAAAATAGCATCGCGGTCGATCAATGCTCGCAAGTTTAGTTCGCGACCTAGCACAAACAATTTGTCCAGGCCCCGCACCGTCTCGAGCGCCCCGTCAATCTCTTCGATGCGCAGATACACCGGATTCAGAAACAGCCGGCTGCTCGGATAATAAGGGCTCGCCTCTTGTGGCAACACCGGCGCTGTCGCGCACAACGGATTGACCATCAC
>DATCOK010000245.1:0-2722 GCA_036564765.1 Candidatus Acidiferrum sp.
GCTCAGAAGCCGCCGCGATGACCCACGGTCGTCCCTGGTGCGTGAGCAGCGGTTTCTGTAGCGGGGTTTCGTAAAAATCAGTTTCGCGCCCGCGAAACACCAGCACCGCGCCCCACGACGCGTTCAACATGCGCGCCGAGCGCTGTGCGAAACGGTATAAAAATTCGGGCAAATGTCGCGACTGCGCCGCATCCACCGCGAGTTCCATCAACTCGTCGGCGTGCCGAAGCGATGACAACCCCGCCGCGTTGCCCGCGGTAGCAGCATGGCGCGCCGTAGCGACTTTGCCGGCGCCCACGCGAGCCGCAGGGCGTTTCACTAATTTGGACTTCGATCCACGCATGGGGTTCAGGGGGATAGCGTGCGTCTCAACTTGACAACTCCCAAGACCTACTACGCTAACGGCGAGTCTCAATGTGAGTCAATGACTCTGCTGCTCGGTGTTGCTAAAACGTTCACTCCGGTCTCCCGCGAAACACCCGTTTCACGTCTCAGCCTGAGACCCAACTCACCGCCACGCTAACGCTTGAGACAAATCTCACTCGACAAAATGTTTGCGGTACCCATGCCAGAAAAGCTAACCCACCACTTCTCTGTAACTTGAACGGCAATTCTCGCCGTGCTGACGGCGGCGCAATCTTTCCGCTCCATGGCAGCCCACGTGCCTTTCTCTCCGTGGGGTCATCTGCACGCCGAGAGGGGAAGTGCGTAATGAGATCAACGGCATGGAAAAGAATTGTGTTCGCCACTGGCGCGCTGGCGCTGTGTAAGGTGACGGTCAGCTTCGCTCAGACCGGCAGCACTGACGAGAGCAAGCGCAAGGTGAAAAGCAAGGTCGCCCCGGCCTATCCGGAGCTCGCCAAACGCATGAGCGTTGCCGGCAAAGTAAAGATCGAAGTGGCCATCACCCCTGACGGTCACGTCCGCAGCACCAGAGTCGTCGGCGGTCATCCCTTGCTGGTGCAGGCCTGCCAGGACGCCGTGAAGGAATGGAAATTTGTCGCGGCCAACGAAGAAACCACCCAGACGGTTGAGTTTGATTTTCACGGAAACGCAAATTAATCGGCACAAGAAATTCGGGGCCCAGCCGGCCAGTCACACCATCGGCCCGGCCATAGTACGTGGAGGCGTTTGGCAATGAAGATCGGCAAAAAATTATACGTGGGATTCGGCTCAGTCGTGGCCGTGCTCGTAGTGCTCTTCGTCGTCAACTTCTTCGCCGGCCTCCGTGAACGCGCCGCGCGCCAGGATGCTGCCACCGCTCTTGAGAGCGTGCGAACCATTGAAGCGGTCCGCTACCAGATCATGCTGAATCGCCTCAACCTGAACAACTATCTCCTCAGCGGAGATCCTCGCGATGAAGAAAAAGTGAACCGCGGCTTGGTCGACATCGCCGACGCCATGAAAAAAGGCGAAGCTGGCGCGGTTGCGGACAATCTTAAGGCCGCCCTCTCCTCCGTCGAAACCACCGAAATTAGCTGGGGCGACAATTTCGCCAAGCCGCTGCTCGCCAAGCGTCATCAGGTCGACTCCGGCGACGCCACCGTCTCCGATCTGCAAATTTTCTATCTCCAGAAAGATCCCGGCTCCTGGCTGATCAAATCGTCGTCCGTCCTCGATCGCACCAACGCCGAAATCAGCAAATCGTTCGAGGACACTTCTAAGTCTGCCGAAGCGGCCCGCAAGGCTAGCGAATTCGCCACCTCCGGTGGCACGCTCTGCGCCCTGATCGCCGGCCTGCTCATCGCGTATTTCACCGCAAAATCCATCACTGAACCGCTCGCCCATCTGATTACCGTAACCAAGGAAATCGGCGACTCCGGCGACCTCGATCAGACCATCGACATCCACCGCACCGATGAAATCGGCGCGTTAGCCACCACCTTTAACAACATGGTCGCCTACTTGAAAGAAATGGCCGCCGTCTCCATGGCCGTCGCCGAAGGCGATCTCACCATCGAAGTCGCTCCGCGTTCGAAACGCGACACCCTCGGCAACGCCTTCTCCCGCATGTCCCATGGCCTCCAGGATCTTGTCCGCACTACGCGCGATTCCGCGGGCCAGGTTTCCGCTGGTTCCAATCAGGTTGCCGGCGCCGCCGACGAATCCGCCAAAGTCAGCGTGCAGGCCTCTTCCGCTATTGAAGAAGTCACCAGCACCATGCACGAAATGAGCATCAACGTGCAGAACGTCGTGAAAAACACCCAGGTTCAGGCCTCCAGCGTCGCGGAAACTTCCGCCTCCATCGATCAGATGGTCACTTCCATCCAGCGCGTCGCCGATACCGCCAAAGTTTTGCTCGACATCGCCAACCGCTCCCGCGAAGAAGTGGTCACCGGCATTCAGACCATGGAAAAGGCCACGGATGGCCTCAACCGCACCAACCACGCCATTCAGTCGTCCGCTGAAATCATCAACGTGCTCGGCCATCGTGCCGACGACATCGGCAAGATTATCGAGGTGATCGACGACCTCGCGGAACAGACCAATTTGCTCGCGCTCAACGCTGCCATCGAGGCTGCGCGCGCCGGTGAACACGGCTTGGGTTTCGCCGTGGTCGCCGACGAAGTTCGTAAGCTCGCGGAGAAATCCACGCAATCCACCAAGGAAATTGCCGACCTGATCCAGAGCATCCAGCGTGAAGCGCGCCAGGCCGTGGAAAACATGGAGCGCAGCACGCACATCGTCGAGGAAGGTCTGAGCCTGGGCAACGATCTGGGCG
>DATCOK010000246.1:0-1741 GCA_036564765.1 Candidatus Acidiferrum sp.
GCCTAACAACAGATAGCTATATTCATCATGAATGCCCGGAACCGGCACCGGTAGCTGCGGAAGAATCGCGACGCGCACCACGATCACGCCAAAAAAAATCGCCGCCATTACAATGTGACGGCGCGACCCCATCTGCGAAAAGCGCCCTTCGACCCATTCGAACGGCCGCGCACCCCAGCCTCGGCTGAAGAACGCGGCGCTCACGAACAACAATGCAAAAATCAAAACTTCAATAATGGGACGCAGCAGATGCGGATATGGAAGAGTTACGAAACTTAGCAGAAATATTTTGGATGCGCTGAGCAACAAATCGTCAGCGATGACTGGGCGCCGACCCGATCTGCACTAACTCGGGCGAGGCCGGCAGCGGATCCGGATCCATCGGCTTCGGCTTCAGATTTTGCGGACTGCGCCAGTTGTCCAGGATGCCGACCTGCTGCACGCACGACACCGTGCATCGCGGCGCACAAAATTTCTCCGTCGAATATTCCCGGTGCCGCATCGCCGGCGTATACCGCGCCAGCGGAATCCCCGGATAGCCGCGCTGCTGCGAACACCAGTGCACCAAACCGTTCTCGCAAATATATAAATACCGCGAGCCGGAGCGGCACCGCCAGTTGTGCTCGCGCCCGCGCGCCACATTGTGCTGAAACTCGTTGAACCGCGAAAACGACCGCTTGCCCAACTCCATAATCTCTTCAAAAATACTCTGCTCGCGATCGCCCAGCGGCTTCAACTGCCCGTTGTTGTCGTGAATAATCCCCACCGTACTGGTAAATCCCAGGTCCACCGCCCGATGCGCAATCTGCAGCGCATCCTCCGGATTCTTCACCCCGCTGCCCAGCACCGAATTGATATTCACCTGAAACACCGCGTGCTGCGCCAGCATTTCCAGCCGCCCGTCCAGCGTCTTCAGACTTTTCTTCGACACCTCGTCCGGTGTCACATTGTCGATGCTGATCTGCAGGTGCTCCAGCCCCGCGCGGTTCAGCCGCTCGATGCGCTCCTGATTCAGAAAAAATCCGTTGGTGTTCATCCCGGCGATAATTCCCCGCCGCCGGATGTGCCGGATCACCTCATCAATCTCCGGATGCAACAGCGGCTCCCCGCCGCTGATGGTGATGATCGACGTGCCCATATCGGCCAGCAAATCCAGCCGCCGCTTCATCTCCTCCAGCGGCACCGGCGTGGACACATCGTCAAATTCGTTGCAATACGTGCACGCCAGATTGCACTTCCGCATCGGAATGATGTGCACCAGGATGGGATGCTTCGTCGACAGCAGCGCCTTGGCAATCATGCGCAGCTCGCGCAAACGCGTGCGCGCAAAGCGCCCCGCGCGCTGCAGCCGCACTCCCGCCCGCGCCTTTACAGCCGCTCTGCCGCTCGCTTTTTGCTCGATTTCCGCCACGATAAAACGAAAAATCCCCTGCAATGATTATACACAACGCCCCACATCGAGCTGTACCGCCGCAGCCCTTGTGCGGCAAAAATCAATCGCACCAAGGTCGCTTCCGGCCCCGTCAGCACGACTGTCTACTTGGTGGCGATCAGCGTGCTCGAGGTCGCCACGCATTTCCACACACCGCCCATCTTGATCCAGGTGTCCACAAATCGCTCGCGCCGCACGTACGCCTTTCCTTTTTCCGTGCCCTTCACGCGAAAAATTCCCACCACCACCGCCGCGTTGCCGTACACCTGCACATTGCTTTGCTCCGTCACCGCCTGCGAAGGCTGGTAC
>DATCOK010000247.1:0-7974 GCA_036564765.1 Candidatus Acidiferrum sp.
AACGTGCTGATGGTGCCGGAAGCGGCGCTGATTTACGACAAGGAACGCAAGGCCCAGGCGGAGATTCCTGACACCAAGGGCGAAAACGGGAAGAAAAAAGTGGACGTGAAGTTGGGGATTTCGAATGGCGTAAAAACCGAAGTTCTGGCAGGACTGAACGAAAAGCAGCAAGTAATTCTGCAGTAGCAATTTTCTCCGGGTTGGCCGAGGCGCGCGTTGTCCTTTCGCGATTTATTGAAAGATACGCTGGCGACGTTGTGGGCCCACAAGCGGCGCACCATGCTGACCATGTTCGGCATCGCGTGGGGAATTATTTCCATCACGGTGATGGTGGCGGCGGGCGAAGGGCTGGGCAAAGGGATTCAGGCCAATCAGGAAACCTTCGGCAAAGACGTGATGATCGTTTTTTCCGGGCGTACCAGCATGCAGGCGGGCGGCACGCGCTCGGGCCGGGCAGTGCATTGGAACGAAGACGATTACGTGCAGGTGGCGGCGGAGTCGCCGGCGTGCAAATACGTGATGCCGGAGCTGGGACACAACGTGCAGGTGCACAGCCTGTACAACAGCGGCGACATTCAGGCGGTCGGCTCGATGCCTGAGTTTACCGAGATCCGCAGCATCACCGTGGCGCAAGGGCGATTTTACAATCACGAAGATAATTCCGAGGCGCGCAACGTCGCGTTTCTCGGCAGCGACACCAAGAAGCAGCTTTTTTCCGATCATGAAGCGGTCGGCCAGCAAGTGTGGATGAATGGAATCCCGTACTCCGTGATCGGCGTGATGAAGTCCAAGGAACAGAATTCCAGCTACGACGGCATGGACACGCGGAAGATTTTTATTCCGTTTAATGCCATGCGGCGGGACTTTCCCAACAAGCCGCCGGCGGCGGAGCACAGCGTGGATCGTTTGTTGGTGGCGCCCAAGTCGCTCTTGACCCATCCCGATTGTGTGCGGCAGGTGCGGCGGTCGCTGGGGCGGCTGCATGACTTTGATCCGCGAGATAAAGAGGCGGCGGGCATCTGGGACACGGTGAAAAATGCGGAGGCCAACCGCATGATCATCGTGGGCATGGAACTGTTCATGGGCGCGGTGGGTATCGCGACGCTATTTTTGGGCGGGCTGGGGGTGATGAACGTGATGCTGGTGTCGGTGCGCGAACGCACCCGGGAGATTGGCGTGCGCATGGCCCTGGGCGCGACGCGGCAATCGATCTTGCGGCAATTTTTTATGGAAACGGTGATTGTGGTCGGCCTGAGCGGCGGGACCGGGCTGTTTCTTTCGTATTCGTTCTGCGCGCTGGTGAATCTGCTGCCGATGCCGCCATTTTTCGCGGGTCTGCTGGCCAGTTGGAAGCTGGGCGCCTTGTCGATCACCCTGCTCGGGCTGATTTCGGTTCTGTCCGCGCTGTATCCGGCGAACCGCGCGGCGTCTGTCGATCCCATTGAGGCGCTGCGTTTCGAGGCGGGCGGCTAATGATGTTCGTGGAGATTTTTCGCGAAGCGTGGGCCGCACTGGGGCGCAACCCGGTGCGCAGCCTGTTGACCATGACGGGTATTTCGTGGGGCATCGTGGCGGTGACGCTGCTGCTGAGTTACGGCTCGGGCTTCCGCAACGTGCTGATGTACACCTTTGAAGTGTTCGGCAAAGGCGCAGTGGTTTGTTGGCCGGGCACGACCAGCGAACAGGCCGGAGGCGAGCGCGCCGGCAAAGTGGTGCGCTTCGAACAGGAAGATGCCGACTGGGTGAAGGCCCAATCGCCGCTGGTGAAACGCGTCACGCTGGAGACCGTGAAGTTCAAGGGTATTTCGCACGATGAGCGCTTGTCCGATACGGCGATTCGCGGCGTTTATCCCGAATATGGCGACATGCGCAACGAAGTGCCGCTGGAGGGCCGCTGGATTTCTCAGGAGGATATTACCGAGCGCAGGCGCGTGGCCTTTCTCGGCGCGCTTTTGCGCAAGAAACTTTTCAGCGGCACTCCCGCGATTGGCGAAGCAGTGCGCATCAATGGAGTGAAGTTCACGGTCATCGGTTCAATGGACACGAAATTTTCCGACAGCAATTATTTTACGAGTGACGACGAGTCGGCGTTCATTCCATACTCCGCGGCTTCCGATTTGTGGGATGCGCGCTATGCCAGCGTGATGCTGTTCGAGCCAGTGGCGCCGAATTTCGAAGCTGACGCCATGCAGCAGGTGCGCGCGGCGGTAGCCGGGCGTCAGCATTTTTCATCCGGAGACAAGCGCGCGATACAAATGTTCGGGCGCCAGGAATTCAAGCCGATTTACGACGGGATCACCATCGGGATTCAGGCACTGCTATTTTTCGTGGGGGCGTTGACGCTGGGAATTGGCGGGATTGGCGTGATGAATATCATGCTGGTGTCGGTGGAAGAGCGCGTGAAAGAGATCGGGCTGCGGCGGGCGTTGGGCGCGAAGAAATCGCACATCCGTTGGCAATTTTTGCTGGAGGCGCTGGTCATGACGCTGGCTGCCGGCGTGATCGGCATGATGCTGTCGGCCGTGATTACCGCAGCGGTGGGCACCCTGCCGTTTTTGGGACCGGCGTATGAGGACGATACCGGGAAGGTGGATATTCACCTGACGATCTCGCTGATCACCATGATGCTGTCGACGGGAATTTTGATTGTGGTCGGTGTCGTGAGTGGATGGTTGCCGGCGATGCAGGCGGCGAAGTTGGACCCGGTGGAGGCGTTGCGGTACGAGTAGTGCTAGGTTAGTCGGATTTTGTTTAAGTCTTCTGTTAGATTGATCGCCGATTGCGCGTATCTGACCAAAAGTCCGACACAAAGATCCGTCGTCCGGCATAGCCGCTAAAAATTTGTCTATCAGCTGGAGTAGCCGTCTACAGCGAACTCAGGACTGGCCGAGGATGCTGTCGAAGTAGGCCAGCATTT
Source organism: Candidatus Acidiferrum sp. (assembly GCA_036564765.1). Taxonomy (GTDB): domain Bacteria; phylum Acidobacteriota; class Terriglobia; order Acidiferrales; family UBA7541; genus Acidiferrum. The sequence goes on from DATCOK010000247.1 coordinate 2,918, forward strand.
CGGGGCTGTCCCATTGCTGCGGGCCCACGAATTTGCGGGCGATTCTACCATGGCGGTCGATGACGTAGGTTTCGGGATACATCGAGGTGCCGTAGTCGGCGGCGGATTTCTTGGTAACGTCTCGGTAGGTGGGGAAAACCACGGACTGGTCCTTGAGGAATTTTTCGTAAGCGCTGGCGTCGTCGTCGACGCTGACTCCCAGCACCATGCCGCCGCGCGCATCGACGTATTTTTGCAGGCGGTTGAGCGCGGGCGTTTCTTCTACGCAGGGCGGGCACCAGGTGGCCCAGAAATTCAGAATTACAATTTTCCCTTTTAGGTCGGCCAGGTGTTCAGATTTTCCCGCGAGGGTAATGGGGAAATCGATCGCGGGTTTGCCGGCGATGGACGCTTCGCCCTGCCGGTAGCTGGGCATGGCGAAGAGCACCAGGATAGCGCCGGCCAAGGCCACAGCGCCCCAAGCACCGATTCTTCGCAAAGTGGGCATGAACGTATACTAGCGTAACTTGCGGGTGGTGGAAACGCGGTGCTGATGATTAATCGCCGACCGTTTTCCGCAGACCATCCTTGTTGCCTTGCCAAAGTCCCCATGCGAAACCGTCGCGGGGCACGCGGCTTGGAGACTTTCGAAGCTCGAGGGCGTGGCGTGAGTGCAGCGGGAGTTGATGGCGGAGGTGCTTTGATTACGGCGATTGTGCCCGCGCGGAATGAGGAGGAGGCCATCGCGGGGTGTGTGAAGTCGCTGGCGATGCAGCATGAGATGGAGCAAATTCTGGTGGTGGATGACGGGTCGACCGACGCGACGGCTACGGTCATTCGTGATTTAGCGGCGCGTATTTCCCGTGTGGAATTGTTGCGGGCCGGAGAGTTGCCGCCGGGTTGGGTGGGGAAGAATCACGCGCTGAGCGTGGGCGCGCGGTTGGCGACGAGCGAGTGGTTATTGTTTGTGGACGCGGACGTGGTCTTGGAAGAGGGCGCGGCCAGGCGCGCTTTGGAAATTGCGCGCGACTCGCACGCGGCGCTCGTTTCCTTTTCGCCTGAGCAAATCTCCGAGAGATGGTATGAGAAGGCGCTGATTCCGTATGTTTATTGCCGGCTGGCGCGAAGATTTTCGTTTGAAGCAGTGAACGATCCGAACTCCAAAGCAGCGGCGGCCAACGGGCAGTTTTTGCTGATCCGCCGCGAGGTATATGAAGCGGTCGGCGGCCACGCGCGCATTGCGGGCGAGGTGCTTGAAGACGTAGCGTTGGCAGTAGTGGTGAAGGCCGCTGGTTACGGCTTGTGGTTTGGCGCCGGGAAGGGTCTGGTGCGCGCGCGGATGTACCGCACCTTTGGCGCGATGTGGGAGGGATGGAAGAAAAATCTCTATCGACTGGTGGGCGGCACGCCCTGGGCGGCGTTTCGCGAAGCCGAGTCGGTGTTGCCGTGGATGCCGCTGGTGGTGATTTTACTGGGGCTCAAATTTCCGTTTGCGATGTTCCTGGGAGTCTTGCTGCTGCTGTTTCGGCAGATGAACTACGGCGCGGAATTGGTTCGTAACCAATATCCACGCTCGTTCATCATCTACTATATCCCGGCGGTATTCTTGTACGTCGGCGTGCTGGCGGCATCCTGGCGCAGTTACGCGCGCGGAAAAGTGCAGTGGAAGGGCCGGGAGTATCTCGCGGAAAACTCTGTAGATGGCAGCGGGAACGGCGACACAAAATAACTTATGGTGATGATCACACGCAGGATCGAATTTTCCGCTTCGCACGTGTATCACAACCCCGCGCTTTCGGCGGAGGAGAACCGCCGCATTTTTGGGAAGTGCAATAACCCGCATGGACACGGGCACAACTACACGCTGGAAGTGACTGTGGCGGGTGAGCCGGATCCGATCACGGGCATGGTTCTGGATTTGAAGGCGTTGAAAGAAATTCTCGAACGCGAGGTGATGCAGCGAATGGATCACCGGCATTTGAATCAGGAGGTGCCGGAGTTGGCGGGACAAATTCCCACTTGTGAAAACATCGCGCGAGTGATCTGGGAGTTACTGGAGCCGAAAATCACGCAAGGCGCGCTGCAGCGCGTGCGATTGTATGAATCGCCGGATCTGTTCGCGGATTGTTTTCGGAATGGGCAGGCGCGGGCATGACCGCTGCCGGTGGTGCGAAAACTCAAATTGAGTTGGGAAGGCGCTACCATTTTCCCGCTTCGCACCGGTTGCACAGCGAGCATCTGACGAAGGAAGAGAATTCGCGGGTGTTTGGAAAATGCAACAATCCGTTTGGGCACGGGCATAACTATGTTCTGGAAGTGACCGTGTCCGGCGAGGTGGATCCGGCCACCGGGATGATTGCGAATCTGAGCGACTTGGATGGATTTGTGCAGCGCGAGGTGCTCGAAGCCTTTGATCACAAGTCGCTGAATGAAGATGTGCCGGCGTTTCGCCAGACCGTGCCGACCACGGAGAATTTGTGCATCGAGATTTATGGCCGGCTGAAGAGTTTCCCGTACGCGAAGTTGCAGCGCGTGCGCATTGAGGAAACCAGGAACAACAGTTTTGAGTATGCGGGTGAAGGAGACGCGCAAGTTCCCGGCGCGGACGTAATGGAGAAGGAGCGATCGTGAGCAAGCCTGGTGAAGAGCTGTTGCTGGAACCAAAAGGCGCCAAGGATGGCGCCAAAGAGGAAAACATCGCGGCGCTGGTCCGCAAGATGATTAGCTTGGTCGGCGAAGATCCCAATCGCGAGGGTTTACGCAAGACGCCGGAACGTTTCGAGAAAGCCTTTAAGTTTCTGACCAGCGGCTACCATCAGAACGTCGACCATGTGCTGAATGGCGCGACCTTCAGCGTGGCGTACGATCAGATGGTCATCGTGAAAGACATCGAGTTTTTCAGTCTGTGCGAACATCACCTCCTGCCGTTCTTTGGGAAGTGCCATGTGGCCTATCTGCCGAACAAGAAAGTGATCGGGTTGAGCAAAGTGGCGCGGCTCGTGAACATGTTCGCGCGGCGGTTGCAGATTCAGGAGCGCTTGACCAACCAGATTGCGCAAGCCATTGCGGAGAAGATCAGCCCGGAAGGCGTCGGCGTAATCATCGAGGCGCGGCACTTGTGCATGCAGATGCGCGGGGTGGAGAAGCAGCACGGTCAAGCCGTGACCAGCGCGATGCTGGGGGCGTTTCGCCAGAATAAAGAGACCCGCGACGAGTTTCTATCATTGGTGAAGCGGCAAAGTTAACGTTGGCGATGAACTCGCTTCAGGCGCGGCGAGACTTTTTCGCGCGGCGGCGGGCGCGTCGGACGCGGGCGCGATTCCCGCAGGTGCGGGCGTTGCACCAAAGGCGGGTGTTGGCTTTGGTGTGGTCGTAGAAAATCCAGTTACATCCTTTATTCAGGCAAAACTTCAGGCGATCGGGGCGGTTCAGCGCGAGCATTTCCGCGAAAGATGCGGCGATGCGGGAAAGCAGCCAGGGCCAGCCGCTGCGCATCGGAACCAGTTCTGTGTAGACCCCATTGGCGGCCCGGTCACCGCCTCGATTCCGGGCTCCATTTTGGCGCTGGATCAACTTTATGCACACCGGTACCTTGAGATACGCGTTGAGTGCGGCGAGATCGCGGACGTCTAACGGGTGTTTGTGCTCGAGTTTGGCCGCGAGTCGGCGAAGCAGAGCGCGTAACTCCCTCAGGTCGCGTATCGGAACGGGGCGGGGAATCGAATTGGCCAGATTCCAGTGCTTGAGAATTTTGCCGATCCAGTGCGGTTTTTGCAGGTGGTCGGCGAGTTTGCCGAAGCCATTCCACTCGAGAGTATTGGCAAGGTCGAGCCAGAGGAATTCGCGGCCGAATCCGGCGGCCACGTAGCTATTGGATAGCGGTTTCATCATGTATGTAATGTATTAAATTGATTTGACTCATTACCGGTAACTCGCTACTCTTGGTACGTAATGAGTATAACATCGGTAGGGCATTACAACATAGATTGAGTTAAGCTACGAGTTATGAGCGCACCAGCAGCAGAAATCGAAGCCGTGGCCGTCAAGCCGGGTGCGTTCGTCGCGCCCAGAGCTTCCGCGGATAAAGCCGCGTCCAACCGCCTGCTGGTCATTTTCTGCTTCTTCGCAATTTATGTGATTTGGGGTTCGACGTATCTGGCGATCCGCTACGCCGTAGCCACCATTCCTCCTTTATATGCCGCCGGAATCCGGCACCTGACGTCCGGGACGGTGCTGCTGTTATGGTGTTTCGCGAAAAAAGTGCGGCCCACCGCTGCCCAGCTGCGCGCGAGTGTGGTCATCGGCATTCTATTTTTTCTCTTGGGCCATGGGCCACTGCACTGGGCGGAAACGCGGGTGCCCTCTGGGTTAGCGTCGCTACTGGTGGCCACCGAGCCAATCTTTGTGTTTTTTCTCTCGGCGTGGTCGGCCAGGCGATGGCAGTTCAGTTGGAAGGTGATCGCCGGCGTGCTGTTGGGTCTTGTCGGCGTCGGATTGTTGTTTGGCCGCACCACGCTAGCTTCTGCGCCAGGAATGTTGATTGGAGCGTTGGCGATTTTGCTTGGCGCGCTGTCCTGGTCGGTTGGAATTGTGTATGGGCGCAAGTCAGCGCTGGCCGGGCACCCGCTGCTGCTTACGGCGCTCTCATCATTTTTCGGTGGAGTTTTATTGCTGAGCGCCGCGACAGTTTCCGGCGAGTGGCGACGATTCTCGTTCAGCGCGGTGACCGCGCGTTCCTGGGAATCGCTCGCGTTTCTGATTGTTTTTGGATCGCTGGTAGCGTTCAGCTCGTACAACTGGTTGCTCGAACGTTATTCGCCGACGCTGGTGGCCACTCACACGTATGTGAATCCGATTGTCGCGGTACTGCTCGGATGGCTGTGGGCGGGTGAGAAAGTAACCCTCAACGTGGTCATCGCGGCAGCAATGGTCATTGGCGCGGTGTTTCTTGTCGATCGAGGCACTGCGCCAGCGGAAAAATCCTAGGTGCCCGTCTCGGCGCCGACGTCTAGCGCTACGAAAGCAAAAACTTGTAAAAGATCCAAACACCCCCCACAGTCAGACAAGCTCCCCACACA
>DATCOK010000248.1:0-6464 GCA_036564765.1 Candidatus Acidiferrum sp.
GTTTGGTTGGTGTTTAACTTTTTCCCGGAAGGCCGGCGGCAACGCTGCGGGTCTTTTCTCCGGCGTGACGAAATTCGGCGAGCAGAGGTTGTCCCCCAGACTGCTGGCTGTCGAGGCTTGAAGGTTTTTCTGCGGTAACAAGTTTCTTGCTCGCACACTGCGGAGGCGGGCAGGATAAGCCGGGGCTCCTTGGCCCCTCAGCGAAGCGCCCCGGCTCTAATTTTTCTGGATTACCATCCCCCCGCTCTATCCTCCGAATTTTGGGTTTTGCTGATTTTTACTGGATGTACCTCGGTTCGCCCCCCTGCAGTTTTCCACCGATGATCAGGTAACCTCTGCGCCGCCTGTACTTCGGAGCAGGCGACTTTCTGCTATCCCATGCCACATGATGGAGCCGCGTGGAACGAGGATCATGTGGGGAAAAAGATGTCCATCGGGAATGAGCACGAAACACGAGCGGAGATGCTCTGTGAAATCCAGCCGGACGAGCATGAGATACCTGTGGTGAAGGCCGATCAGCAGGACGCTTCGCTGAAAAAGCTTGATGACCTTGAGAGACTCGCGGAACTCGAGGATCCTCAGGAGCCGCAATCCAAGCCGCTTTCGGTAGATGATTTGCCCGGCGCCATCATGCGCACCAACATTTCGCTGATTGAACTCGCGGAAATCCTGGACCAGCACAAAATCTGGGTGGAAAGCGGCGGAGAGTCCGGCGCAAAAGCGGATTTGTCCGGCGTGAACCTGGCCAGCGCCGATTTGACCGGCGTCAATTTGCAGGGCGCGACGCTGACCAAGGTAAATCTCGCCGGCGCCGATTTGTCCATGGCGAACTTGCGCGGCGCGCACTTGGTCCATGCCGATCTGCGTAACGCCACTCTCTTGGGAACGGAATTGCGCGGCGCCAATTTGATGGGTGCAACGTTGTACGGCGCCGAGGGTCTGTGGGTAGGACGCCTGGGCGGAGCGAATCTCTTCGACGCGCTGCTTCCGGAATCGGTGGCGGAATTTAATACCTCCAATCCGATTTTAGACGCGACCAAAGTCGCGAGATTTTTCTATTTTTCTACGCTGGCCGTTAGCGTCATTTCGGGTTTGCTGATTGTTTTTACCAATGACGCCCGCTTGCTGCTGAATTCTTCAGCCCTCCCGTTCAACCACAGGGGGAATATGCTCCCGATGAGCGGATTTTATCTCGGCGCGCCACTGCTGGTGTTCGCCTTGTTTCTGCGCTTTCACTTCCTGCTGCTGCGTATGTGGGGCAGCATCGCGGCGCTGCCGGCGGTGTTTCCGGATGGGCAGACACCGGAACGAGACGGACCCTGGTTTTTGATGGGCTTGATCCGCAAGCATTTTCGCTGGGCCCGCGACGGACGTTCGCCGCTGGCGATCCTGGAAACCTCAATCTCCATGGCCCTGGGCTACTGGGTGGTGCCGGCGACTCTGCTGCTTTTCTGGATGCGTTATCTGGTGCGGCAGGATTTTCGCGGCACGTTGTTGCACGTTTTTCTGATCACCGCCGCCGTGGCCACCGCAACGGGCTTGCCCAACATTGTTTCACGCGTGCTCCGGCCGGGCGAGATTCGCATACCCAAATCAAAAAATTTCTTCCGCATGGTGCTGCTGACCACTCGGGCGGCGCTGATCACCGGCGGATTCCTGTTGATCGTGTCCTTGGGCGTTCATCGCGGTTGGCCGGCGGATAGCGACAGCATGCCCGAACATTCCTCCGCCAACGCCCGGCGCTGGGCGGCCCAGCTATTCCAGTCCGTGGGCTACCGGCCCTACGCCGATCTGACCGAGGCGGTCATTTCCACTCCGCCGGCAGCAGGGAACTGGACGGAAGAAGGGCTCGCCAACGTCGATGGAGCGCGGCTGAACCAGATGAACATGCGTTTCGCGCGCGCCTACCGCGCCTTTCTGGTGAACGCCAAATTGTGGCGCGCCCGCATGCAAGGCGCCTATCTGTCGGAAGCGGATTTGCGCGGCGCGAATCTGCGCGAGGCCGATTTGCGCTCCGCCAATTTTGATCGCGCCCAGGCCAACCGCGCGGTATTTGTCTCCGCCAACGCCGCCGGGGCCAAATTCGTCTCCACCGATTTCCGCGGCGCCGATCTTTCGTATGGGAATTTTGAGAACGCGGATTTGTCCAACTCCAAATTGACAGGTACTTCGTTGTACGGTGCAACCCTGCGCGGCGCGCGTTTGTTGCGTGCCGACCTGTCTCGCACAGACTTGCGCGACAGTAAGATGGACCAGGCCACCCTTACCTTTGCGAATTTAGCGGACGCGGATTTGTCCTCCGCCAAGCTCGGCGGAGCCAATCTCGCCGGCGCGCAACTGAAGCGTACGATCTTGCTCGATGCGGATCTGAAGAACGCCGATTTTCGCGGCGCATTTCTCGGCGGAGCGTTGCTGCGCGAAGCTGAAATGGATGGCGCGAATCTGGCGGGTGCCGATCTACGCGGAGCCAGCGGTTTGACGGCCACGCAAGTTTGCGGCGCGCGTTGGCAAGGCGGATTGCTCGACAACGATTTGATGGCTCAGGTGCAGGCCCAGTGCGGAGCGCCCGGTGCGCGAGTGAGCGCGGCCAGCGCTACGCTCCCGCCGAGTAGCCCGACCGTTGAGACTATTTCGCCCAGTACGCCAAGTGACACATCCTCCGCGGAAGCGCCAAAGCAACCTGCTGGCACTTCTCCAACCGCGTCCGTTACTTCACCGACCGCTGCTCCCGGGGTCGTTGCCGCAACTCCAAAGAGCACCAAGAAAATCACCCCGGAGTCCGCTAGTGGGAAAGCGAAAGCCAATGATGCTGTTGCCAAAACGAAAGACAAGGTGGCGGTGGATTCAGCCAGCCCGAAGGTGAAGAGCAGCGACGCGGCTAAGTCGAAAGATAAGACGTCGCCCGACTCAAAAAACGCGAACACCAAAACGAAAACGGCGGCTGCCAACCAGAGCGACCAGAAGAGCAAACAAAAGAGTGCCAAGTCTGACAATGAGTCCGACAAGAAAAAGAAGGACGCGGTTAGCAACCCTAAGCCGAAAACAGAAAGCACCGCCAACGCCGAAACCACTCCTCAATAAACGCAGCGGACGCTAGCTGAAAACCAACTCCAGATATTGCGCACGGATTGCGACCCGGGCAGCCTTACCGACAATTGTTGATTAGGTTTCTTCCCCGAATCGCTTTATGTCTTCGGGGCCGTCTTTAGTGGGGCCGATGTTGCGGCCCTGGACCAATTCCCGGATTTGGGCCACCACGTCGGGATTGGCGAGGGTAGTGATGTCGCCGGTGTCGAGATTGTTGGAGATGGCGGCGAGCACCCGGCGCATGATTTTCCCCGAGCGCGTTTTGGGCATATCCGGAACCATGTGGATTTTTTTCGGCCGGGCGATTTTCCCGATCATAGTCTCGATGGTAGACATAATCTTGTCGGTCACCGCTTTACTCGGCGGGATGCCGGGCTTCAACGACACATAAACTTCCGGCACACGACCCTTCACTTCGTCGACCACCGGAACGACAGCTGCTTCGGCAATCTCTGTAATGGTCAGACAAGCGGACTCCAGTTCCTTGGTGCCCAGCCGGTGCCCGGCAACATTGATCACATCATCGACGCGGCCGAGTATCCGGTAGTATCCGTCCGCGGGAAGCACCGCCCCGTCGGCCGCGTAGTATGGCCAGTCGCGCCAGTCTTTGCTGTGGGCGTGCTTGTTGTACTTCTTGTAATAATTGTTGACGAAGCGCTGCGGATCGCCCCAGATCGTCTGCATAATTCCCGGCCAGGGATTGCGGATGCAGATGTTCCCCGCGTTTCCTGAGCCCGCCGTGACTTCCTTGCCGTTTTCATCCCAAATCACCGGATAAATTCCCAGCGCCGCCGGCCCTGCGCTGCCCGGTTTCATCGCATCAAGAGCCGGCTTGGTGGTGCAGAGAAATCCGCCGGTTTCCGTTTGCCACCAGGTGTCCACGATGACTGCTTCGCCCTTGCCCACCACTTCGTGATACCACTTCCATACTTCCGGCTCGATGGGTTCGCCTACAGTGGTCATGTGCTTGAAGTGGTAGTTGTATTTTGCCGGCTCGTCGCCGCCGGCTTTGCGCAGCATACGAATAGCGGTCGGCGAAGTGTGAAAAATGTTGACGTCGAGCCGCTCCGCGATGCGCCACGGCCTACCGGCATCGGGAAACTGCGGCACGCCTTCATACAACACGCTGGTGGCGCCGAGCGCCATCGGCCCATACACGATGTAAGAATGGCCGGTAATCCAACCAATATCCGCCATGCACCAGTACACGTCAGTCGGATGAATGTCCTGGTAATACTTGGAAGTGCCGGCCACGTACGCTAGGTAACCGCCAGTGCGATGCTGGCAGCCCTTGGGTTTGCCCGTGGTGCCGCTGGTATACATGAGAAACAGCGGAGCTTCGGCGTCAAGAGACACCGGCTCGATGATGTGGCCGCGATAGTCCTTCAAAACGTCGTCCACGAAGTGATCGCGCTTCATGATCATCGGCGATTCGGAATTGTATTTTCCTGGGTAACGGCGCCACACCAGCACCTTGTCGATGTGCTGCCCTTCTTTTTGCGCCGTTTGCACCGCAATGTCCGCGCTGGCTTTGTGGTCGACCCATTTTCCGTTGCGAAAATAGCCGTCGGCGTAGATCAACACGCGGCTGCCGGAATCCGCGGCACGCAAACCACACGCTTCGCCGCTGAATCCTCCAAACACCACCGAGTGCACCACGCCAATCCGCGCACAAGCCAGCATAGTGATCGGCAACTCCGGAATCATCGGCATGTGAATCGTGACGCGATCGCCGGTTTTCAATTTGGCGAAGTCGCGCAGCATGGCCGCCACTTCGTTCACTCGCCGGTACAGTTCCTGATACGTGATGACCGTGGCGGCTTCCTGTTCCGGTTCCGGCACGAAAATCAGCGCCGCTTTATTTTTGTGTTCCTTGAGATGGCGGTCGACGCAGTTGTAGCAGGCGTTCAACTTGCCGCCCACGAACCACTTCCAGAATGGAGGATCGTCGGTGTCGAGCGTGGTGTGCCAGTACTGATCCCAATCCAGCAGGTCGGCGTACTCCCGAAAACATTCTGGAAAATTCTTTTCACTGAACTTTTCAACCATGGCCGGATCGTTCAGATTGGCCTGGGCGATAAATTTCGCGGGAGGCTGGAAGTACTGTTCTTCCTTCCAGTGGACGGCAATCTGCGCTTCCGTCAGCTTGCGGTCAGGAGCTTCGTGAGTTTTCTTTTCCTGCTTCTGTTTTTGCTGCGGTTTCTGGCGAACTTTGGCCACGACGCGGGCTCCCCTCAAAATTATTCAGCGTTCTGTCACCGAGCATAGCGCCACTCGATGGGGAATGTGAAGGATGTGGCGGCGTATCAGGCCATTAATGGCGCTTCGGCGTTGCATGTGACAGCGCTGCTGCGGAATCAGTCGCCGGAAGCCGCCTGGGGCGTGGTTTCGACTTCACTCCAGATTTTTGTGCCGTGCGTTTCGCGCAGCAGCAGGCTGCCAATGATCAGGGTTATGGTGGCCACGATCATCGGATAATACAAACCGGCGTAAATATTCCCCGTAGCCGCGCACGACCATAAGCCGATGAGCGGCAAGAGGCCGCCGAAAACGCCGTTACCAATGTGATAGGGAAGCGACAATGACGTATAGCGGATCTTGGCCGGGAACGCCTCCACCAGATATGCCGCAATTGGACCGTAAATCATGCAGACATACAGGACCTGGATGAACACCAGGAATACCAGCATGCCAGTGTTCGCGTTGGTGGCGTCCTTGGCGGGAACCCGAGTCCCGGTCGCCGGATCCACCGTCATGGCCGTAAGCGTGGTTGCTCCCGTAACTTTGTTTTTAGTCGAATTCACCGCCACGACATTGTTGCCCGCGGCGCTCTGCATCCCTTTATAGATCGGGATGTACGTCAGAATCGATAGCAGACACGCGGCCATCATGATCCACTTACGGCCCACCCGGTCGGAGAGCGCCCCGAAAAGGGTGAAGAACGGCATGGCCAGCAGCAATGAGATGGCGATGATGATGTTGGCGCTCTTCGCGGGAACCTTCAGGATGGTCTGCAGATAAAAGAGCGCGTAAAACTGCCCGGTGTACCACACCACCCCTTGCCCCGCGGTTGCGCCGAAAAGAGAGATCAGCACCCGCTTGAGATTTTCCCACTTCCCGAAAGCGTCCTTCAGCGGTTGCGTGGAGGTCATGCCCGCGCTTTTGATCTGCGAAAAGATGGGCGACTCTTTCATCTTCAGGCGGATGTACATCGAGATGGTGACAAGAATGATGGAAATCAGGAACGGAATGCGCCAGCCCCAGTCCTGGAACGCTTCCTTCGTCATCGACTGCTGCGTAAGCAGGATGACGATGAGTGAAACGAATAGCCCCAGCGTCGCCGTGATTTGAATGAAGCTGGTGTAGAAGCCGCGCTT